>NZ_JBHYXD010000020.1:0-31125 GCF_042751995.1 Streptomyces sp. NPDC059371
TCGATGCCCGTCGCCACCGACGCCCACCCCTCACCCAACGGCGACGGGCTGATGCACCGGCACGGCCCCGACCCACCCACCGGACCGGAACCGCGACGGCAGGCGCAGCGACCGGAGGCGCCCGGTCTCACGCCGGAGGCGCCCCCGTGCTGCTGCGGACCACCAGGCTCGTCGCCAGCTCCATCCGCGTCCCGGCCGAGGGCCTCTCCTGGCGGCTCAGGTCGAGCACCAGCTTCGCCGCCGCCTCGGCCATCTCCGTCAGCGGCTGCCGTACGGTCGTCAGCGGCGGCCCCACCCAGCGCGCCACCGGCAGATCGTCGAAGCCGACGACGCTCAGGTCCTCGGGGATGCGCAGCCCCAGTTCGCGGGCCGCCTCGTAGAGGCCGAGCGCCTGGAGGTCGTTGCCGGCGAAGACCGCCGTGGGCCGGTCGGGGCGGCGCAGCAGTTCGAGGCCGATCCGGTGGCCGGCCTCGTGGTGGAAGTCCCCGGCGACGATCAGCGAGGGGTCGACGGGCAGCCCGGCCGTCTCCAGCGCCGCACGGTAGCCGTCGACCCGCGCCCGGCTGCACATCATCCGGGACGGCCCGCTGATGGCGCCGATCCGGGTGTGGCCGAGTTCGACGAGGTGACGGGTGGCGGCGAGGCCGCCCTGCCAGTTGGTGGCGCCGATGGAGGGCACGTCGACGCCGGGGTCGCCCGCCGGGTCCATCACCACGAACGGGATGGACCTGCTGTTCAGGAGGGCGCGCTGGGAGTCGTCGAGCCCCGAGAGGACGAGCACCACGCCGTGCGGGCGGCGGGCGGCGACCTGGTCGGCCCAGGTCCGGCCGGGGGTGAGCCGCCCGGCGGACTCGGAGAGCACCACGCTGAGACCGGCGTCCCGGGCGACGTTCTCCACGCCCCGGATGACCTCCATCGCCCAGGCGCTCTCCAGTTCGTGGAAGACCAGGTCGATCAGCGGTGAGCGGGAAGCCTCGGCCCGGCGGCGCCGGTAGCCGTAGGCGTGCAGCAGCTCCTCGACGCGGGAACGGGTCGCGGGGGCGACGTCGGCGCGACCGTTGAGGACTTTCGAAACAGTCGGAGCCGACACCCCGGCCTCCCGGGCGATCTCGGCCAGCGTCGCCGTCTGTGCTTCTGCGGACTTCCCAGGCTTCATGGCGGCGATCGTATATCTGCGCGACCCCTTGACGGGCCCATCGGATCGTCTTACCTTCCCGGAACATTCGAAAAATAACTCGAAACATTCGCGACGGATCATCGGCGATCCCTCGCGCTTACCGAGAGGTGCCGTCCTATGGAGTCCTACAGCAGACGTTGGTTCCTCGGCGCGGGCACGGCCGCCCTGGCCTCCGTCGGCGGGCTCACCGCCTGCGGTTCCGACGGCGGCTCGGGCGCCGACGGGACGCTCACCGCGTTCGTCTACGGTGACGACGCGGCGAAGATCCAGGTCAAGTCCGTCAACCGGTTCAACGCGTCGGCCGCGGCGAAGAAGGCCAAGGGCAGCATCAAGCTGCAGAAGGTGCCCGCGACCGACTACCCGGCCAAGTTGCGCACGGCGATGGGCTCGCCCAACGCTCCCGACGTGTTCTTCAACTGGGGCGGCGGCTCGATCAAGGCCTACCGTGAGGCCGGCCAGCTGGTCGATCTGACCGACGTCATCGCCTCCGACGCGGTGCTCAAGAGCGGCTTCCTGCCGTCGGTGCTGGCGGCGGGCGGACTGGACGGCAAGAACTACGGCGTGCCGATGCGTGGCATGCAGCCCGTGATCCTCTTCTACAACAAGACGGTCTTCGCCGAGCACAAGCTCCAGCCGCCCACCACCTGGGACCAGTTGCTGGACATCAACACCAAGCTGAAGAAGGCGGACATCACCCCGTTCGCCCTGGGCGGCGCGGACATCTGGCCCGAGCTGATGTGGCTGGAGTACCTGGTCGACCGGATCGGCGGCCCCCAGGTCTTCGAGAAGATCAAGAACGGTGACGCCTCGGCCTGGGGCGACCCGGCCGTCCTCAAGGCCGCCCAGACGGTCAAGCAGCTGATCGACGACGGCGCCTTCGGCAAGGGCTACAGCTCGGTCGGGTACGGCAACGGCGGCGCTCCCGCGGTCTTCGCCAAGGGCAAGGCGGCGATGCACCTGATGGGTTCGTGGGAGTACTCCACGCAGCTCGGCAAGTTCCCCGACTTCGCCAAGAAGAACCTGGGCTGGTGCGCCTTTCCGCAGATCGAGGGCGGCGCCGGCGACATCCGCAACGTGGTCGGCAACCCGACCAACTACTGGTCGGTGAACGCCCACACCTCCAACAAGGACGCGGCGATCGCCTTCCTGCGGGACTCCGCCTCCCTGGCGTACACCAAGGAGCTCATCGCCAACGGTGACGTCCCGGCGACCTCGAACGCGGCGACCCTCCTGGACGCCTCGCCGAACCCGGAGTTCGCCAAGTTCCAGTACGAAATGGTGCAGAAGGCCCCGGCGTTCACGCTGAGCTGGGACCAGGCGGTCGACCCGAACGTGGCGACGCCGATGCTCACCGAAGTCAACAAGCTGTTCGTGGGCAAGTCCTCGCCGACGCAGTTCGTGTCGGCGCTCAAGGAGCTGAAGTGAGCGTCACGCAGGTCAAGGGCGGCCCGCGGATCGACGCGGGCCGCCCCCGCTCCGCCCGGCGCAACAGGGCGGGCCGCCCGAGCGCCGCACTGGCCGTTCCCGGCGTCCTGTTCTTCGCGTTCTTCGCCCTCGCCCCGATGGTCCTGGCCCTCTACCTGTCGTTCACCCGGTGGAACGGCCTGGGCGACCCGAAGTTGGTCGGCCTGGACAACTGGCGCAAGCTGCTGAGCGACGACCGGCTGGCCCAGTCGCTGACGGTCACCGTCGCGCTGACTGTGGTGAGCTGGGCGTTCCAGACGGTGATCTCGCTGCTGCTGGGCGTGTGGGCGGCGGGCAGGCAGCGCAACCGCGCGGTGCTCTCGGCGATCTTCTTCGTGCCGTTCCTGCTGTCGTCGACGGCGATCTCGCTGCTGTTCTACGCGCTCCTCGACCCGAACTTCGGCATCATCCACAAGGACACCCTCGGCACGACCAGCGGCGCGTTCCTCGCGATCGTGTTCGTCGGAGGCTGGCAGTTCATCCCCTTCCACACCCTGATCTACCAGGGCGGGGCACGGCAGATCCCCGAGGTGCTCTACCAGGCGGCGGCGATCGACGGGGCCGGACGTCTGCGGCAGTTCTTCTCGATCACGCTGCCGCAGCTCCGCAACACCGCGACGACGTCCGGTGTGCTGATGGTCGTCGGTTCGCTGACGTACTTCGAGACGGTCCTGATCCTCACCCAGGGCGGTCCGGGCACCGACACGGCGATCCTGCCGTACCTGATGTACGAGGCGGGCTTCAAGAGCTACGACTTCGGCTACGCGAGCGCCGTCGCCTCCTTCCTGGTGCTCGCGGCGACCGCGTTGTCCCTGCTGATGGTGAAGCTGTCCGGCTTCGGCGCGATGCGCAGCACCCGGGAAGGGATGTGACGCCATGTCGCACGACACACTGCCCCGCCCAGTGAAGACGGACTCCGTCCCGTCCGTCGGGCGCCCCGCGCCCCGCCGCAGGTACTGGACCCGGCGCGCCAACCCGCTCGCCGGCGCCGGCTCGCTGATCTGGCTGGCCGTCGTGATCATCCCGATCTACGCGATGTTCTCGGCCTCGCTCACCCACCAGGACGAGGCGCTGGGCCACAACGCCCTGAAGCCGCCGTCCCATCCGACCCTGGACAACTACAACACCGTCCTGCACAACGGCTTCGGCCACCTGCTGTGGAACACGGTGCTGGCTGCCGCCGGGGTCGTCCTGATCGTCCTCGTGCTGTGCGTCCCGCTGTCCTACGTGGCCGTACGGACCCGCAGTGTCTGGTCCGGGGCCGCGTTCCGGCTGTTCCTGCTGGGCGTGGCGATCCCCGCGCAGGCCGTCGTGGTGCCGCTCTACCTGATGATCGCCAAGCTGAACCTCTACGACAGCCTGCTCGCGATCGTCCTGCCGACCGCCGCGTTCGCCATGCCGGTGTCGGTGCTGATCCTCACCGGCACGCTGCGGGACATCTCGGAGGAGATGTACGAGGCGATGGCGCTGGACGGCGCGTCCACCACCCGGATGCTGTTCCAGCTCGTCATCCCGATGGCCAAGGGCGGCATCAGCACCGTCGTCATCTTCTCGGCGCTCCAGGCTTGGAACGGCTTCCTCTTCCCGCTGATCTTCACCCAGTCCGACGGGCCACGGGTGCTGACCCTCGGCCTGTTCAACTACGTGAGCGAGTTCGGGGTGAACATTCCCGCGATCCTCGCCTCCGTCGTCCTCTCCGGTGTCCCGATCTTCATCGTGTACCTGGTGGCCCGCCGCGCGCTGGTCGGCGGCCTCATGGGTGTGGGCGGCAAGTGAACGTGTACGACCAGGGGCGGCTCAGGACCTGCCGTTTGGATCAGTTCGCAGACGCGGAGTCTGGCACGCACATCTGCGGCGTTGTCGTCGGTCGCCAACGCTCCGCGTTGACTCCCTCCTCCGCCTTGCAGCTGCACGCACCAGACCCCGCTCAGCGGAGCAGAGCAGTCCCGTCGACGCTCTGCAACCTGATCCAAACGACAGGCCCGAACCCCCCCTTCCCCGACAGGAGTTCCATGACCACCGCTCCCTGGCGCGACCCCGCCCTGCCCGCCGCCACCCGCGTCGACGACCTGCTCTCCAGGATGACCCTGGAGGAGAAGACCGCCCAGCTCTACGGCGTGTGGGTGGGCGCCGCCACGGACGGCGGCGGAGTCGCCCCGCTGCAGAGCGAGATGTCCTCCTCGTACGACTGGGACGAGCTGATCACCCGCGGTCTCGGACAGCTCACCCGCTCCTTCGGCACCGCCCCCGTGGACCCGGCGCTGGGCGCGCAGGCCCTCGCCCGCGCCCAGCGCCGGATAGCCGAGGCGGGCCGCTTCGGCATCCCGGCGGTCGCCCACGAGGAGTGCCTGGCGGGCTTCACTGCCTGGCAGGCGACGGCGTACCCGGTCCCGCTGTCCTGGGGCGCCACCTTCGACCCGGCCCTGGTGGAGGAGCTGGGCCGGCGCATCGGCGACGACCTGCGCTCGGTCGGCGTCCACCAGGGCCTCGCCCCGGTCCTGGACGTGGTCCGCGACCTGCGCTGGGGCCGGGTGGAGGAGACCATCGGCGAGGACCCGTATCTGGTCGGCACTGTCGCCACCGCCTATGTGCGGGGCCTGGAGTCGGCCGGGATCGTGGCCACGCTCAAGCACTTCGCCGGGTACGCGGCCTCGGCCGGCGCCCGGAACCTGGCCCCGGTGCGGACGGGCGTGCGCGAACTCTCCGACATCACGCTGCCGCCGTTCGAGATGGCGCTGCGCGAGGGCGGCGCCCGTTCGGTGATGGCCGCCTACAACGACATGGACGGCGTCCCGGCGTCGGCCGACCCGTACCTGCTGACCGAGCTGCTGCGCGAGGAGTGGGGCTTCACCGGCACGGTGGTCTCGGACTACTTCGGTGTCGGCTTCCTCCAGACGCTGCACCGGGTGGCCGGCAGCGAGGCGGAGGCGGCGCACAAGGCGCTGGAGGCCGGCATCGATGTCGAGCTGCCCACGCTGAAGTGCTACGGCGAGCCGCTGGTGGCCGCCGTCCGCGCGGGCACCGTCCCCGAGTCGCTGATCGACCGGGCGGCCCGCCGGGTGCTGCTCCAGAAGTGCGAACTCGGCCTGCTGGACGAGGACTGGCGGCCGGAGACCGGCCGCCCGGTGGACCTGGACTCCGCGGGCAACCGGGCGCTCGCCCGCAAGCTCGCCGAGGAGTCGGTGGTCCTGCTGGACAACGCGGACGGCGTGCTGCCGCTGGCCCCGGACACCCGGATCGCGGTGGTCGGCCCGCGCGCGGACGACCCCCTGGCGATGCTCGGCTGCTACTCGTTCCCCTCGCACGTGCTCACGCACCACCCCGAGGTGCCCACCGGTGTGGACATCCCGACCGTGCTCGACGCGCTGCGCGCCGAACTGCCGGACGCCAAGGTGACGTTCGCGCAGGGCTGCGGGGTCTCGGAGCCGGACCGGTCCGGTTTCGAGGAGGCCGTGGCGCGGGCCGCCGAGGCCGACGTGTGCGTGGCGGTGCTCGGCGACCGTGCCGGGCTGTTCGGCCGGGGCACCTCGGGCGAGGGCTGCGACGTGGCCGACCTCGGCCTGCCGGGCGTGCAGGGCGAGTTGCTGGACGCCCTGGTCGCCACGGGGGTCCCGGTGGTCCTGATACTGCTCACCGGCCGCCCCTACGCGCTGGGCCGCTGGCAGGACCGTCTCGGCGGCGTCGTCCAGGCGTTCTTCCCGGGCGAGGAGGGCGGCCCCGCGGTGGCGGGCGTGCTGTCCGGCCGGGTCGGCCCGTCGGGCAGGCTGCCGGTGAGCGTGCCGCGCGACCCCGGCGGCCAGCCGTGGACGTATCTCCAGCCGCCGCTGGGCCTGAAGGGCGAGGTCAGCAACCTGGACCCGACGCCGCTGTACCCGTTCGGCCACGGCCGCTCGTACACGTCGTTCGCCTGGGAAGCGGCCGAGGTGCCCGAGGCCGAGATCGGCACCGACGGCTCGTACGACGTGTCGGTGACCGTCCGCAACACCGGTGAGCGCGCGGGCGCCGAGGTCGTCCAGCTCTATCTGCACGACCCGGTGGCCTCGGTCACCCGCCCGGACGTGCGGCTGATCGGCTACCAGCGCCTGGAACTGGCACCGGGCGAGGCCCGCCGGGTGACCTTCCGCTTCCACGCGGACCTCTCGGCGTTCACCGACCGCACCGGCACCCGGATCGTCGAACCGGGCGTCCTGGAGCTGCGGCTCGCGGCCTCCAGCGCGGACGTACGCCACACGGCCCGGCTGAACCTGACAGGTCCGGTGCGGCATCCGGGCACGGACCGGCGCCTGCGCTGCGAGGCCGAGGTCGCTCAGGTGTCCTGACCCGGGGGCCGGCCGGTACGTCCCGTTCCGGCACGGGACTCACCGGCCGGCCCGGCCCGTCAGCCCACCGACTCGAAACGCCACCTGTGCACCGTCCGGGACACCAACTCCTGGTCGGGTTCCGGCAGTTCGGGCAGCTCCGCGTCGTACGGCGCGTCCCACCAGGTGATGACGAGGACCCGGTCCTGAGGAGCCCGAAGGATCTCCCGGCGCACCGGGTCCCCGGGGATCTCCTGCCCGCGCACCCAGGCGAGCAGGTCCTCGCCCCGGCCGGCGACGGCCCGTGCCTCCCACATCAGTGCGACGGTCACGGGTAGAGGTTCTCCTTCGCGACCTCGTGCACGTGATCGTGCGTGTGCGCGTGCGCATGCCCGCGCCCCGGCACGTGCGGATCGGTCACCGGCAGCGAGGAGTCCGCCGACAGGTCCCAGTCGGAGGCGGCCCGGTTGCGGGCGACCATCTCGGCGCCCAGCGCGGCGACCATCGCGCCGTTGTCCGTGCACAGCTTGGGGCGCGGCACCCGCAGCCGGATACCGGCGGCCTCGCAGCGCTCCTGGGCGAGCACCCGCAGCCGTGAGTTCGCGGCCACGCCACCGCCGATCATGAGGTGGTCGACACCCTGGTCCTTGCACGCGCGGACGGCCTTGCGGGTGAGCACGTCCACCACGGCCTCCTGGAAGGACGCGGCCACGTCGCGCACCGGCACGTCCTCCCCGGCCGCCCGCTTGGCCTCGATCCAGCGGGCCACGGAGGTCTTGAGACCGGAGAAGGAGAAGTCGTAGGCCGGGTCGCGCGGCCCGGTGAGACCGCGCGGGAACGTGATGGCGTTCGGGTCGCCCTCCTTGGCGTACCGGTCGATGACCGGGCCGCCCGGGAAGCCGAGGTTCAGCACGCGCGCGATCTTGTCGAAGGCCTCGCCGGCCGCGTCGTCGATGGTCGCGCCCATCGGCCGTACGTCGGAGGTGATGTCGGTGGACAGCAGCAGCGACGAGTGGCCGCCGGACACCAGCAGGGCCATCGTCGGCTCCGGCAGCGCGCCGTGTTCCAGCTGGTCCACACAGATGTGGGAGGCGAGGTGGTTCACGCCGTACAGCGGCTTGCCCAGCGCGTACGCGTACGCCTTCGCGGCGGAGACCCCGACGAGCAGCGCGCCCGCGAGCCCGGGGCCCGCGGTGACCGCGATGCCGTCCAGGTCCTTGGCCGACACCCCCGCGTCCTTCAGCGCCCGCTGGATGGTCGGGACCATCGCCTCCAGGTGCGCCCGGGACGCGACCTCGGGAACGACCCCGCCGAAGCGCGCGTGCTCGTCGACGCTCGACGCGATCGCGTCCGCGAGCAGCGTGTGCCCGCGGACGATGCCGACACCGGTCTCGTCGCAGGAGGTCTCGATACCGAGGACGAGCGGTTCGTCAGCCATGGGTCTCTGTTCCTTGTACGGAGGTCGATGGGTCGTGCAGCCGCATCACCAGGGCGTCGATGTTCCCCGGCTGGTAGTAGCCGCGCCGGAAGCCGATGGGTTCGAAGCCGAAGCGCTCGTACAGCTTCTGCGCGCGGACGTTGTCGACGCGGCACTCGAGCATCACCTCGGCACAGTCGAAGTCGCTCGCGGCCCGCAGCAGTTCGGTGAGCAGCCGGCCGCCGAGGCCCGTGCCCCACTGGTCCTGCCGCACCGCGATCGTCTGCACGTCGCCCAGGTCCCCCGAGGCGGCGAGCCCGGCGTAGCCGACGACCGCGTCGCCGTCGCAGGCGATCAGGTAGCGCCGGGTCGCCTCCGCTCCCCGGGCGTGGGCCAGCTCGGACCAGAACATCCCCCGCGACCAGGCGTCGACGGGGAAGAGTTCCTTCTCCAGCTCCAGTACGGGATCGATGTCCCACCAGCGCATCTCGCGCAGCACGACGGTCACTTGGGGGTGACCACCTTGTAGTTCTTGGGCACCTGGGCGTCCGGGCGGCGCAGATACAGCGGCCTCGGCGGCTCCAGCTCCTCACCGGCGGCCAGCTTTTCGGCGGCCAGGGAGGCGAGGGCGGCGGCCGAGACGTTCTCGGGAGCGCGGGCGTCCGGGAAGGTGCCGGGGTACAGGAGGGCACCCGCGCCGACGGCGGGCAGCGCGGTGACCGCCTCGTCGATCTCGGCGGGGCGGTCCACGGCGGGCTCCGACAGCCGCGTACGGCGGTCGGCGTACCGCGCCCAGTAGACCTCCTTGCGCCGGGCGTCCGTGGCGACGACGAACGGCCCCTCCACGTCGGCGGCGTAGGCGAGCCCGTCGAGGGTGCACACACCGTGCACGGGCACGCCGAGCGCGACTCCGAAGGTGTCGGCGGTCATGAGGCCGACGCGCAGCCCCGTGTACGGGCCGGGGCCGACGCCCACGACGATGCCGGTGACGGCGTCCAGCCCGAGGCCTGCCTCGGTGAGCACCCGGTCGACGGCCGGCAGCAGCAGCTCTCCGTGCCGGCGCGCGTCCACCTGGCTCGACGAGGCGATGACGGACGTGCCGTCGTGCAGGGCGACGGTCACGGCGGGAGTGGCGGTATCCAGAGCGAGCAAGAGCACGCAAACAGCCTACGGCGCCGGAGCCCGGCGCAAGGCCGCCCAGGACTCCCGTCCCTCGGCTGCTACCGTCAACGCAAGGACGTACGAAGGTCGAGAGGTGGGCACACAAGGTGGCTAGGAGCAGCTCGGGAATCGTGGCCGGGCTCACCGTGGCGGCGCTCGCGGCAGTCGGCTTCCTCGCCTTCCAGGCACAAGCGAACGTTCCGGACACCTTGGGCGAGCCGAGCGGAAGCGTTTCCCCCAAGGCCTCAGCCCCCAAGACGCCCAAGGCGGCCAAGAAAAACCCGGCCGCCCTGCCGGCCCCGTCCGGCACCGGTGTGCGGGTCGTCTACTCCACCGGCGCCGACCGCGTCTGGCTCGTCGGCGCGGGCAACAAGGTGAAGCGCACCTTCGAAGTCACCCCGGGCACGGTCGACCCGGGCGTCGGCACGTACGCCGTCACGTCGCGCACGGGAGCGACCCCCGGGTCCGACGGGACACAGATCGAGCACGTCGTGCGGTTCACGCTGGTCGACGGCGTCGCTGTCGGCTTCAGCGCCGCGGTGAGCGGCTCCACGGAGGCCCCGGACCCCGAGAAGAAGGTCGGCGGCATCCGCGCCTCGCGCACCGACGGCGACGCGATGTGGGCGTTCGCGACGGTCGGCGAGAAGGTCGTCGTCATCAAGTAACGAGCGGCGACGGCGCCCGGCGCCGCGCGGGCGTCAGGGCACCGCGTCCGGCTCGTACGGCCGACGCCTGTGTCCGGAGCGCCGTGTCCAGCTCGTACGGCCGGTGTGCCTGTGCCCGGAGCGCCGTGTCCGGCTCGTACGGCCCGCGCAGGCGTCGGGTCAGGCGGCCACGCTTCGGCGTCGGACGCCCCCGGTGCGCGTCAGGCCGCCCTGTACGGGCTCTGCGCGTCGGGGTCGCCCAGAGGGGCTCGGGGCGGCCGGGAGACCGCCTCCGCCGCGGCGCACGCCGCCAGCAGCTCCCGCATCGACACCCCGGCCACCGCGCGCGGCGCGGCCGGCACGTCACGTTCTGAAGCCGGCACTGCAGCCGACTCTGATGCCGACATGGACGCCTCCTCGGGCTCCGGGGGCAAGCGTGGTTAGGTAGACCTAACTACGTGCTGATGTCCATGTGACCACGGCCGGGACGCCGAACGCAATATTTTGCCGACGTCCTGTCGGAATCGTTGGCCGAATGTACGAGCGAGAGCCGCCCGGCAGCGCGCGAAGGCGGTCGGGCGGCGGTCGGAGGAGAGACAGGCGCCGGGCGAAGGCGGGTCAAGGGCCGGACGAAGGCGAGTCAGGCGCCGGGCGAAGGCGGGTCAAGGGCCGGGCGGAGGCGGGTCAAGGGCCGGGCGGAGGCGGGTCAGGCGGCGAGGACCGTCAGGTCGGCGGCGGCCCAGCGCCGCCCCAGTCCCGTGACCGTCACGTGCCGGACCTCGTCGGTGGTGTCCCCGACGGCCCGGTGGATGACGACGTGCAGCCGGTCGTCGGTCAGCTCCTCGACCTTGCCCTCGCCCCACTCCACGACGATCACGGAGTCCGAGAGCGAGACGTCGAGGTCGAGGTCCTCCATCTCGTCGAGCCCGCCGCCGAGGCGGTACGCGTCCACGTGCACGAGCGGCGGCCCGCCGCCGAGGGAGGGGTGCACGCGGGCGATGACGAAGGTCGGCGAGGTGACCGCGCCGCGGACGCCGAGCCCCTCGCCGAGTCCGCGGGTCAGCGTGGTCTTGCCCGCGCCGAGTTCGCCGTTCAGCATCACGAGGTCGCCCGCGCGCAGCAGTTTGGCCAGTCTGCGGCCCAACTCCCGCATCTGCTCGGGAGAGTTGACGGTGATCTGCACGCCGACGCCGTCCTGGGCGGGCTCAGCCGGGTTGTGCGCTGCTGCTGGTGCTTCCATAGCCACCCACGGTAGCTCCTGCCGGCACGGCTCCGGCCCGCACCAGGAGGTCGGCGAGGCGGTCTATGACGACCTCGGGGTGCTCCAGCATGACGAGGTGTCCGGCGTCGGGGACGAGCACCAGCTCGGCGTCGGGCAACAGGTCGGCGATGGCCTCGCTGTGCTCGCTCGGTGTCACCAGGTCCTTGACCCCGGCGAGGACGAGGACGGGCATCTCGGCGAAACCGGCCAGCGCGGCGGCCTTGTCGTGCTCGGTGAACGCCGGGTAGAACTCGGCGACCACGTCGATCGGCGTTCCCTCGATCATCCGTTCGGCGAACCGCTCGACCGCCGGATCGACGTCCCGGCCCGCGAACGAGTACCGCTTGATGACCCCGGCGAACAGGTCGGCCGTGGCCCGCCGCCCCCGCTCCACGAGGGCCGCCTGCTGCCCGAGCGCCTTCAGCACACCGGGGAGCACCCGCCGTACGGCGGCGACGCCCGCGACGGGCAGCCCGAAGTTGACCTCGCCGAGCCGCCCCGAGGACGTACCGACCAGGGCGACGGCGACGACCCGGTCGCGGATCAGCTCGGGGAACTGCTCGGCGAGCGCCATGACGGTCATCCCGCCCATGGAGTGCCCGACGAGCACGATCGGGCCCTCGGGCACCGCCGCCTCGATGACGGCCAGCAGGTCGCGGCCGAGCTGGTCGATGGTGACCGGCTTGCGGTCCTCCAACTGGGCGACTCCCCGCCCGGACCGGCCGTGGCTGCGCTGGTCCCAGTGCACCGTGCGCACGACACCGCGCAGCGCGGCGCGCTGGAAGTGCCAGGAGTCCTGGTTGAGGCAGTAACCGTGGCTGAAGACGACGGTGACGGGGGCGGGGGACTTGCGGCCGAAGAGCCGGCGCCGGCGCGGCGCGAGCGAGGCCTCCGGCTCGACCTCGTCGACCTCGTAGTACAGCTCGGTGCCGTCGTCGGAGTAGGCCTTGCCCGGCGTGCCGCGCAGGCTGCCGTACGGGCCGGTGGAGTCGAGGGCGAGACGGGCCTTCTTGCGCATGCCGCGCCCGACCGTGAGCCGCTCGATCGCCACTCCGGCCGCGGCGCCCGCCGCGACCACGCCTATCGCGGCGCCGGCGACCCCGGCCCTGCGCCAGTTCCCGGCGGAGGCGGCGGCCGTCGAGGCCGCGCTCACGACAGCCTCCGCACTGGTCTCGCTCACGTCCCGCTCCTCTTCGCTCCGGCTCTCGGCTGTCCGCTGTCGGCTGTCGGATCTCTGGGCTGTGCGCGCGTCGGCCCGGCTCCCGCCCGCCGTGTACCGCCCGCCGTTCTCCGCTCGCCGGGCCCGCGCGCCTGTTCGACTACAGGGTGCTACCCGTCTTGTTCCTCTTTCACCTTCACGTAGACGCGCGGAACGCGGGTTCCGATGCGGGTGACGATCTCGTACGCGATCGTGCCCGCCGCGCGCGCCCAGTCCTCGGCGGTGGGCTCGCCGTCGTCGCCAGGACCGAACAGGACGGCTCGGGCGCCGGGCTCCGGCTCGTCGCCGCCGAGGTCGACGACGAACTGGTCCATCGCGACCCGGCCCGCGACCGTACGCCACTTGCCGCCGACCAGGACGGGGCCGGTGCCCGAGGCGTGCCGCGGGACGCCGTCCGCGTACCCGACGGGGACGAGACCGAGGGTGGTCTCGCCCGGGGTGACGTAGTGATGGCCGTAGCTCACGCCGTGGCCGGCCGGTACGTGCTTGACCAGCGCGAGCGACGCGCTCATCGTCATCACCGGACGCAGCCCGAAGTCGGCGGGGATGCCGAGCTCGGGGCTCGGCGAGATCCCGTAGACCGCGATCCCGGTCCGTACGAGATCGAAGTGGCTCTCGGGGAGGGTGAGGGTCGCGGGCGAGTTGGCGATGTGCCGCACCTCGGGGCGTACGCCCTGCTCCTCGGCGTACGACACCATCTCGCGGAAGAGGGTGAGCTGGGCCTGGATCGAGGGGTGGCCCGGTTCGTCGGCGCAGGCGAAGTGGGACCAGAGTCCGGTCACGGTGATCAGTCCGCGCGCCTCGGCGGCCAGGGCCCCGGCGACGAGCTCGGCCCAGTCGGCGGGCTGGCAGCCGGCGCGGCCGAGGCCGGTGTCGGCCTTGAGCTGCACACGGGCTCGCGTCCCGACGGCCTCGGCGGCGGCCACGGCCTCCCGCAGCGCCCACATCCCGCTGACCGACACGTCGATGTCGGCCTCGATGGCCTCGGCCCAGGGGCCGCCCGGGGTCCAGAGCCAGCACATGACGCGTCCCGGCAGGCCGGCGGCCCGCAGGGCGAGCGCCTCCTCCGGAGTCGCCGTGCCGAGCCAGGTGGCACCCGCCTCGCGGGCGGCGCGGGCGCACGGGACCGCGCCGTGGCCGTACGCGTCGGACTTGACCACGGCCATCACGGCGGCGGTCGGCGCGTGGGCACGCAGGGCCCGCACGTTGGCTCGCAGGGCGGCCAGATCGATCTCCGCGCGGGCGCGCAGGGGCGCCGTCCGCGGGTGTGCTGTCTCTGTCATCGCGCCCCAGTCTCTCAGAGGCGTACGGCGGCCTCCCGGCACCGGTCCCCGGGAGGGGTCCGGTGAGCGGCCCGGGTGCCCGGGGAGAACCGAGGCCGATGTCGCCGGACCCGAGGCGGACCCGGTCGGACACCCCTGTCCCCGGTGCCTCCCTCCTGGCTCTCCGGTGGCCGGCTCTCCAGCAGCCGGCTCTCTAGCGGCCGGGCCGTCGGCCCCACACGTAGACGTGGTCGCCCTTCCTGAGCACCTTCCAGAGTCGGCGGGCGTCGGCGAGCCGCAGATTCACGCAGCCCATCGAGCCGGCGACCGTACGGATGCTGCCGCGCACGGCGTGGAAGGCCTGCCCGCCGCTGAAGAACTGGGCGTACGGCATGGGGCTGTTGTACAGGGTCGACCAGTGGTTCCGGTGCCGCCAGTAGATCTTGAACCAGCCGGTGCGGGTGGGGTGCCGGACACTGCCGCTGCGCATCGGCACCGGGCCGAACAGGATCCGGCCCCGCTGCTGCACCCAGGTGCGCTTGTGGGTGAGGTCGACGCAGGCGACCCGATAAGAGCGGGCCGGGCAGCCGCGCGGAGCACGCCCGTGCGGGGCTTCGCGGGTCGACAGCGCCCGCAGGCGGGACCAGGTCGCCGGTCCGGCGGTCCCGGTGGCGGGCCAGACTCCGTGCTTCCTCTGAAAGGCACGGATGGCCCGGCAGTCCCTCACGGACTGCGCCCCGTCCACCCGCAGCTTCAACCCCCGCTCGACTTCCCGCTGATACTCCCCCCGCTCCCCACCGCACCCACCGGGCCGCCGCCCACCCGAGGCCCCCGCACCCGGCCCGTCCGAGCCGGCCCTGGACCCGCCCGGCACGGACCCGCGGGTCGCGGACGTGAGCGGCCCGGACCCATGGGACCCGAACGAGACCAGCCTGGATCCACGCGGCCCGGACCCGCCCGGCCCTGACATCAGCGGGGCGGACCCGCGCGGTCCGGACGAGACCGGCCTCTCACGGTCCCCGGGTGTGTCCCGCGGGCCGCGCCCCGCGGCGGGCGGGCCCATGGGGGCCGAGCCCCCCGGTGGCATCAGGTCGCCCGGGGTCCGGTCCGGCCAGGAGGGGCGCGGACCTCTCGCCCCGCCGGGCCACGGCTCGGCGGCCCGGCGGGAGGCGGGCAGCGGCGGAGCGGACGAGGCCTCCACCGCCCCCAAGGGCACGGCCGTCACCACCGCCAGCAGCACCGCGATCCCCCGGCAGGCACTTCGTCTGCTCATCACGCGAACAGACATACGCAATACCCGCCGCGACCTGGAGGCGCCACACGCAAAGGGTCCCCCGATCTGGGCAACGCGGAGGCCGGGGCGGGGGCCGAGACCAGGGGCGGGGCCGGAGCCGAGACAGAAGCGGCGACCGGGACCGAGGCGGAGGCCGGGGCGGACCGAGGTCAGGGGGCAGGGGGCAGGGCGTCAGGAGGTCAGGAGGTCAGGAGGTCAGGAGGTCAGGAGGTCAGGAGGTCAGTCGAGGGTGTCGCGCCAGGCTTCCGGGAGGGCGGCGGCCACGTCGTGGGCACCGGCGGGCGCGCCGTCCGCCGCGAAACGGCCGGCGAGTCCGTGCAGGTACGCGGCGACGCTGCCCGCGTCGAGCGCGGAGAGCCCCGCCGCCAGCAGCGACCCCGCGAGCCCCGACAGCACGTCCCCGCTCCCCGCGGTGGCCAGCCACGCCGTCCCGGTGGCGTTCACCCGCACCGCGCCGCCCGTGGGATCGGCGACCAGTGTCGTCGCCCCCTTGAGGAGGACCGTCGCCCCGTACAGCCCCGCCAGTTCCCGTACGGAGGCCAGCCGGGCCTCCTCCACCGCCTCCCGGGCGACCCCGAGGAGCGCGGCGGCCTCCCCGGCGTGCGGGGTCATCAGCGTCGGCGCGGTGCGGGCCCGCACAGCCCCCCGGTCGGCGAGCCGCAACCCGTCCGCGTCCACCAGCACCGGCACGTCCGCGTCCAGCACCTCCGCGACCGCCGAGGCGTCGTCCCCGGCCCCGGGACCCGTCACCCAGGCCTGCACCCGCCCCGCCTTCGCCGGCCCCGTGCCGGACACCAGCGTCTCGGGGAAGCGGGCGATCACCGCGTCCGCGGCGGGCCCGACGTACCGCACCGCCCCGGCCCCGCCGCGCAGCGCCCCGGCCACGGCGAGCACCGCGGCCCCGGGATAGCGGGCGGACCCGGCGGCGATCCCGACGACACCGCGCCGGTACTTGTCGCTCTCCGCGCCCGGAAAGGGCAGCCGGGCCGCGACATCGGCGTGCTGCAGCGCCTCCACGTCGGCCGGTTCCGGCAGGTCGAGCCCGATGTCGACGAGGCGTACGGAACCGGCGTACCCGCGCGCCGGTTCGATGAGCAGCCCCGGCTTGTGGGTGCCGAAGGTGACGGTGAGGTCGGCGCGGACGGCGGCGCCCAGCACCTCCCCGGTGTCCGCCTCCACTCCGCTCGGGAGGTCGACGGCGACGACGGCGGCCCGTGAGGCGTGCGCGAGTTCGGCGAGGCGCGCCGCGTCCGGCCGCAGGCCGCCCTTGCCGCCGATCCCGACGATGCCGTCGACGACGAGGTCGGCCCGTCGCAGGAGCGGTTCGGCGGCGGCGGGCACTGCCGAGGTGCCCCCGGCGCGCGACAGCGCCGCCAGTCCCCCGGGGTGGGTCCTCTCGGGGGCGAGGAGCACCGCGGTGACACCGGCCCCGCGCCGTGCGAGCCGCGCCCCGGCGTACAGGGCGTCGCCGCCGTTGTCCCCGCTGCCCACCAGCAGCACCACCCGGCGGCCGTACACCCGGCCCAGCAGGTCCGCGCAGGCGGCGGCGAGCCCGGCGGCCGCCCGCTGCATCAACGCCCCTTCGGGGAGCCGTTCCATCAGCTCCCGCTCGGCGGTCCTCACGGTCTCCACGCTGTACGCAGTACGCATACGGCCGAGTCTCCCGCACCGGCACACGCCGTGCGCGCCGTGCGCGCTCCCCGCACCGGGCGGGCCGCCGAGACACCGGATCGCGCGGACCCGCGGGCCCGTCCAGGGGGGCGGCCCCCGGCTAGCCCTCCGCCACCACCACCGCCGAGGCCACCCCGGCGTCGTGACTGAGCGACACGTGCCAGGAGCACACGCCCAGTTCGGCCGCGCGGGCCGCCACCGTGCCCTTCACCCGCAGCCGCGGCCGGCCGCTGTCCTCCACATAGACCTCGGCGTCCGTCCAGTACAGTCCCGCCGGTGCGCCCAGCGCCTTGGCGAGCGCCTCCTTCGCGGCGAAGCGGGCCGCGAGCGAGGCGATGCCGCGCCGTTCACCGCTGGGAAGCAGCAACTCGCTCTCCACGAAGAGACGTTCGGCCAGCCCGGGCGTCCGCTCCAGCGACGCCCGGAACCGGTCGATCTCGGCCACGTCGATACCGACCCCGATGATGCTCATGTCCGCACCCTAGAGGGATCGCACGGCGGCCGCGCTCACTCCACCGTCACGGACTTCGCCAGGTTGCGCGGCTGGTCCACCTCGTTGCCCCGGGCCGTCGCCAGTTCGCAGGCGAACACCTGGAGCGGGACCGTCGACACCAGCGGCTGGAGCAGGGTGGGGGTAGCCGGGATGCGGATGAGATGGTCGGCGTACGGGACGACCGCCTCGTCGCCCTCCTCCGCGATAACGATCGTGCGGGCGCCCCTGGCCCGGATCTCCTGGATGTTGGAGACGATCTTGTCGTGCAGGACCGAGCGGCCGCGCGGCGAGGGGGCGACGACCACGACCGGCATGTCCTCCTCGATCAGCGCGATCGGGCCGTGCTTGAGCTCGCCCGCCGCGAAGCCCTCGGCGTGCATGTACGCCAGTTCCTTGAGCTTCAGGGCGCCTTCCAGCGCGACCGGATAGCCCACGTGCCGGCCGAGGAACAGCACGGTGTTCTTGTCGGCGAGGGAGCGCGCGAGCTCCCGTACGGGCTCCATGGTCTCCAGCACCCGCTCGACCTCGCGGGAGATGCGCGACAGCTCGCGGATGACGGCCTGGATCTCGTCGCCCCACTTGGTGCCGCGCACCTGGCCCAGGTACAGCGCCACCAGATAGCAGGCCACGAGCTGGGTGAGGAACGCCTTGGTGGAGGCGACGGCGACCTCGGGGCCCGCGTGCGTGTACAGCACCGCGTCGGACTCGCGCGGGATCGTCGAGCCGTTGGTGTTGCAGATCGCCAGCACCCTGGCGCCCTGCTCGCGGGCGTGCCGCAGCGCCATCAGCGTGTCCATGGTCTCGCCGGACTGCGAGATGGCGATGACGAGCGTCTGCCGGTCCAGGATCGGATCGCGGTAGCGGAACTCGCTGGCCAGCTCCACCTCGCACGGGATGCGCGTCCAGTGCTCGATGGCGTACTTGGCGATCAGCCCGGCGTGGAAGGCGGTCCCGCAGGCGACGATGACGACCTTGTCGGCCTCGCGCAGCGCCCGCACCGGGATGCGCACCTCGTCGAGCCGCAGCGAACCGGCCGCGTCGATCCGCCCCAGCAGGGTGTCGGCGACCGCCTTGGGCTGCTCGGCGATCTCCTTGAGCATGAAGTAGTCGTAGCCGCCCTTCTCCGCCGCCGACGCGTCCCAGTCGACGTGGTACGAACGGACGTCCGCGGGACTGCCGTCGAACCCGGTGACGGTCACGCCGTCGCGGCGCAGTTCGACCACCTGGTCCTGGCCCAGCTCGATCGCCGACCGGGTGTGGGCGATGAACGCGGCGACGTCCGAGGCGAGAAAGGCCTCGCCCTCGCCGACACCGACGACCAGCGGCGAGTTCCGGCGTGCCCCGACGACCACGTCCGGCTCGTCGGCGTCCACCGCGACGAGCGTGAACGCGCCCTCCAGACGCCGGCACACCAGCCGCATCGCCTCCGCCAGGTCGGCGCACGAGGAGTACTCCTCGGCGAGCAGATGGGCGACCACCTCGGTGTCCGTCTCGGAGGCCAGGTCGTGCCCCCGCTCGGCCAGTTCGTCGCGGAGCACGGCGAAGTTCTCGATGATGCCGTTGTGGACGACGGCGACCCGGCCCGCGTTGTCGAGATGCGGATGGGCGTTGGTGTCCGTGGGGCCGCCGTGGGTGGCCCAGCGGGTGTGCCCGATTCCCGTCGTGCCGGACGGCAGCGGTCTGCTGCCCAGCTCCTTCTCCAGGTTGACCAGTTTCCCGGCCTTCTTCGCGACGGCGAGTCCCCCGTCCGCGAGGACGGCGACTCCCGCCGAGTCGTATCCCCGGTACTCGAGCCTCTTCAGTCCGGCCATCACCACGTCGAGCGCCGGCTGCGACCCCACATATCCCACGATTCCGCACATGGCGGCAGCGTACGGTCCCCCGCCCGTCGAAATCAGGCTCACCGTGCCCGATATCGGAAATTCCGGCTGCCTTTCGAGGGCCGTCCGCGGGCTCTTCGACCCGCCGTCTGTCACCCGGCGTGACGGACCCCACCCTCCATCCTGTCCATACTCCCGTAACAATGGACTGTGATCTCTCCGGTCTCCTCGTTGCCGCGGAGCGCCCACCGGTCCAAGCCGGAGGCGACTCCCTACGTCGACCTCACCCGTGCCGAGTGGAGCGCGCTGCGCGAAAAGACGCCGCTCCCGCTGAACGCCGAGGAGGTCGAGAAGCTGCGCGGTCTGGGCGATGTCATCGACCTCGACGAGGTGCGGGACATCTATCTGCCGCTGTCCCGGCTGCTGAACCTGTACGTCGGTGCCACGGACGGACTCAGAGGCGCGCTGAACACCTTCCTCGGCGAGAAGGGTTCGCAGTCCGGCACCCCGTTCGTCATAGGCGTCGCCGGTTCCGTGGCCGTCGGCAAGTCCACCGTGGCCCGACTGCTCCAGGCGCTGCTCTCCCGCTGGCCCGAGCACCCCCGCGTCGAGCTGGTCACCACGGACGGCTTCCTGCTCCCGACCAAGGACCTCGAAGCGCGCGGGCTGATGTCGCGCAAGGGTTTCCCCGAGTCGTACGACCGCCGGGCCCTGACCCGGTTCGTCGCGGACATCAAGGCGGGCAAGGACGAGGTGACGGCGCCCGTCTACTCGCACCTGATCTACGACATCGTCCCCGGCGAGCGGCTCACCGTCCGCCGCCCCGACATCCTCATCGTCGAGGGCCTGAACGTGCTGCAGCCGGCGCTGCCCGGCAAGGACGGCCGCACACGGGTCGGCCTCGCCGACTACTTCGACTTCAGCGTGTACGTCGACGCCCGCCCCGAGGACATCGAGCGCTGGTACCTGAACCGCTTCCGCAAGCTGCGCGCGACGGCCTTCCAGAAGCCCGACTCGTACTTCCGCAAGTACACCCAGGTCTCCGAGGAGGAGGCCCTCGACTACGCCCGGACGACCTGGCGCACCATCAACAAGCCGAACCTGCTGGAGAACGTGGCCCCCACCCGCGGCCGGGCGACCCTCGTCGTCCGCAAGGGCCCTGACCACAAGGTCCAGCGCCTGAGCCTGCGCAAGCTGTAGGCCCCGTACAGCCGTGCGGCCCGGCACCCGGAAGGTGCCGGGCCGCACGGCTCGGGCGGTACCCGCTCAACTGCTCGGGCGGTCTAGCCGAGCGCCGACTTCACGGCGTCGGCGAGGCGGGCGGCCACCGAACGGGCGTGGTCGATGTCGGCGGCCTCGACCATGACGCGGACGAGCGGCTCGGTGCCGGAGGGGCGCAGCAGCACCCGTCCGGTGGCGCCGAGTTCCTGCTCGGCGTCGGCCACCGCGGCGGCGAGCTCGGCGGAGGTGTTCACCCGCGTCCGGTCGACGTCCGGCACATTGATGAGGACCTGCGGCAGCCGCTCCATGACCGAGGCGAGGTCCTTGAGCGTCCGGCCGGTCTCGGCGACCCGGGCGGCGAGGAACAGACCGGTGAGCGTGCCGTCGCCGGTGGTGGCGTGGTCGAGGACGATGACGTGCCCGGACTGCTCGCCGCCGAGCGCGTAGCCGTGCTGCTTCATCTCCTCCAGGACGTAGCGGTCGCCGACCCCCGTCTGGACCAGGGCGACGCCCTCGCGCTCCATGGCGAGCTTGAAGCCCAGGTTGGACATGACCGTCGCGACAACGGTGTCGGAGCGCAGTGCGGAACGCTCCCGCATCGCCAGCGCGAGAACGGCCAGGATCTGGTCGCCGTCGATCTCCTCGCCCGTGTGGTCCACGGCGAGACAGCGGTCGGCGTCACCGTCGTGCGCGATGCCGAGGTCGGCACCGTGCTCGACGACGGCGGCCTTGAGGAGGCCCAGGTGGGTGGAGCCGCAGCCGTCGTTGATGTTGAGACCGTCGGGCGTCGCGCCGATCGTGACGATCTCGGCACCGGCCCGCGCGAAGGCCTCGGGGGAAACCCGGGCGGCCGCGCCGTGCGCCTCGTCGAGGACGACCTTCAGACCGTCGAGGCGGTTCGGGAGAACACCGATGAGGTGGGCGACGTACTGGTCGAAGCCCTGGCTGTAGGAGTTCACCCGGCCGACGCCGGCGCCGGTCGGGCGGTCCCAGGGAGCGCCGGTGCGGTGCTCCTCGTAGACGCCCTCGATGCGGTTCTCCAGCTCGTCGGCGAGCTTGTGCCCGCCGCGGGCGAAGAACTTGATGCCGTTGTCGGGCATGGCGTTGTGGCTGGCGGAGAGCATCACGCCGAGGTCGGCGCCCAGTACCCCGGTGAGATACGCCACCGCGGGGGTGGGCAGCACACCGACGCGCAGGACGTCCACACCGGCGCTGGCGAGGCCGGCGACCACGGCGGCCTCCAGGAACTCCCCGGACGCGCGCGGATCCCGTCCGACCACCGCCACGGGCCGGTGGCCTTGGAACGTGCCCGCCTCGGCGAGTACGTGCGCCGCCGCAACGGACAGCCCGAGCGCGAGCTCGGCCGTCAGATCCGCGTTGGCGACACCACGCACGCCGTCCGTGCCGAAGAGTCGTCCCACTTGTCCTCCTGAGAAAGCTGCAGAGTACGGAAGTCCCCCGCAGGATACGGAGTCATCCGATCACATGAGCCTTTGAGCACCTTGTGCCGTTATACGCCCAACCACTGTGATAAACGAACGCCCCGGCAGCACGGTGACGTGCCGCCGGGGCGTTCGGAGCTACGCGTATCTACGCGCAGAAGCAAGCAGCGAAGATTAACGCTTGCTGTACTGCGGGGCCTTGCGGGCCTTCTTGAGACCGGCCTTCTTGCGCTCGACCGCACGGTCGTCGCGCTTGAGGAAGCCGGCCTTCTTGAGGGCGCCGCGGTTGTTGTCCACGTCGGCCTCGTTCAGCGCACGGGCCACGCCGAGGCGCAGGGCACCGGCCTGACCCGAGACACCGCCACCCGCGATGCGGGCGATGACGTCGTAGCGGTTGTCGAGCTCGAGCACCTTGAAGGGCTCGTTGACTTCCTGCTGGTGCACCTTGTTGGGGAAGTAGTCCTCAAGGGTGCGGCCGTTGATCTTCCACTTGCCGGTGCCCGGGACGATCCGGACGCGGGCGATGGCGTTCTTGCGACGGCCCAGGCCGGCGGCCGGCTGCGGGTCGCCGAAGCGGCCCGCGAGCGATTCCGAGGTGTACTCGCCCTCGACGGGGACCTCGGACTCGCTGGTGTAGCTCTCGATGTCGACAAGCTCGGTCTCAGTCTCTTCGACCGGCTGCTCAACGGTGGTCTCGGCCACGATTCTCCTCAGATTCTTTTTCGTCTTAGGGGGTGGCCGGAACTACTGCGCGACCTGGGTGATCTCGAACGGGACCGGCTGCTGAGCAGCGTGCGGGTGGTTCTCGCCCGCGTAGACCTTCAGCTTCGAGAGCACCTGACGGCCCAGGGTGTTCTTGGGGACCATGCCCCGGATGGCCTTCTCGACGGCCTTCTCGGGGTTCTTCGCCAGCAGCTCGTCGTAACGGACGGAGCGCAGACCACCCGGGTAACCGGAGTGGCGGTACGCCAGCTTCTGGGTCTTCTTGTTGCCGGAGAGGTGCACCTTGTCCGCGTTGATGATGATGACGAAGTCACCAGCGTCGACGTGGGGGGCGTAGATCGGCTTGTGCTTGCCCCGCAGAATGTTCGCGGCAGTGGTCGCCAGACGACCCAGGACGACATCCTGGGCGTCGATGACGTACCACTGGCGAGTGATGTCGCCGGGCTTGGGGCTGTACGTACGCACGGTCGTAGCCTTCGCTTCTTCAGTGAGTGGGTCCTGACATGGCCACCACGGACGATCACGACAGCCCTGACCGCACTGCGGTGACGCATACCGCGTGCTGGTCGCTGGTCATCGGCCCCGGTGGACCGGTGTAAGGGCCCCTCACGTGAGAATGAGCAAGCCAATACACATAACGAACTGCAAGCTTACCCGCGGTGGCCCGGAAGGGTCAAAACGCGAGTGCTCACACCCTCGTGGCCCGTCGTACCCGTCGCTGGGCGACGAAGTGATCAGGGCCGGCGAGCGGCAGGTGACGGCGGCGCCGGAGCGCCACCGATGCAGTCATCACACACAGGGTAAAGCAGTCCCGGAAGGAACGCCGGGTCACCGCTTCCAGCCAGGGCCAGTCCGCGCCGGGCATCTGCGGCACCAGCGCGAGCCAGAACCAGGGCCCACGGGCCGCCGCGCCGGGGTACGGCAGCCCCGCGAGCAGCAGCGGCACCACGACGAGCAGATAGTGGTCGTAGGACGGCCGGGACACCAGGAACGCCGAAAGCATCAGCAGCACCGCGGTCTCGGTGAGCCGCAGCGGCCCGGGGACATCGCGTGACCAGCGGCGGTACGCGGCCAGGACGCCTGCGCCCGCCGCCACGCAGGCGAGCGCGGCCGCCACCGGGGAGGGCACCCCAAGACGCGGCAGCACGGCCACCGGAGAGGCCTCGTAGAGGCGGACGAAGTCGTCGTGGCCGCTCAGCAGGAACGGCAGGGTCCGTGTGACGAACGCCGCAGGATCGGGCATCAGCAGCGCCGCCCCGCCGGACGCCAGGGCGGGCACCAGAACCACCGCGGCCAGCCCCCTCCAGCGGCGTGAGAAGAGGAACAGGAGCGCCACGGGCGCGAGGAGCGGTTTGAGGGCGAGGGCCGCGCCGATGACCACTCCGGCCCACCCCCACCGCTCCCGCGCCGCCAGCAGCAGGGCGAGCGGCAGCGCAGCCGCGGCGATCACGGTCCAGTTGCCGAGCGCGACCAGGTGCCCGAAGGGCGCGAAACCCAGTGCGAGCCCGGCCGGCCCGAGCACCCCGAGGCGGCTGTGCCAGGGAACGCCGTGGACGCGCAGCGCGCACGCCCAGCCCGTCAGCAGCAGAGCGGTCACCGTCAGGGGCACCAGCAGCCGCAGCGCGGCCACCGGGAGCAGCGTCTGCGGCACCGCCGCGAGCACCGCGCTCGGGAGATAGAGAAAGTGCCGGTCGGTGTACGGCGAACCGCCGTCCCGCCAGGTCCGCGCCGCCCGGACGACGATCGCGTTGTCCATCCCGCCGTCGGAGGTGTGGAGCGCGACGGCCACGGCATGCGCGCACAGCACCGCGCCCGAGGCCGCCCACGCGTGCCAGGAGGCCCTACGCACCAACCACCCGGAGATGTCACTTTTGCCCTTGCGCATTCAGATCACGCTAGGGGCTCAAGTGCCCGGTGGAGCTGACCGGCACCCCCCAACCCCCGTCTAAGATGCGGCGCATGAGTTATGGGCAAGGTGGGCAGGGGCAGCCCCCGTGGGACCCCTGGAAGCCGGGTTCTCAGCAGGCGCCCCAGTGGAACAACCAGCGTTCCGGCGGGAATCCCGACTGGGCCGCCATGGCGGAGGCTTCCGAAACGCGCAACAAACGCCGCAAAGTGCTGTTCATCGTGGGCGGGGCGTTGGCCACCGTCGCGGTCGGCGCTGCCGTGGCGATGGCCGTCGCCAACGCGAACGGCAACAACGAGGCCGCCAACCAGCCGTCCAAACTGCCCGCCAGCGCGGACATTCCCGGCGCCACGACACCGCAGCCGTCCTTCGAGCCGACCTCGGCTCCGCCGCCGCTGGATCCGAAGGAGTTCATATCCAGCGCGAAGAAGGACACCGCGCCGCTGAGCCCGGACATCCTCTTCCCCGGTACGCAGCTCACCATGGGCAACCGCGTGTACCGCAAGGGTCCGACGGCCGACACGAAGAACTGCGCCTCGGTCGCGAAGGGCACCCTGCCGCCGGTCCTGACCAAGGATGGCTGCACCCGCTTCATGCGGGTCAGCTACGTCAAGGACGGGGTAGCGGTGACGGTCGGCGTCGCGGTCTTCGACACCGAGGCCCAGGCGAGCAAGGCCAAGGCCGACGCGGACAGCAAGAGCATCATCGCCTCGCTGCCCGGCAACGGCATCAAGGCGTTCTGTGACTCGGCCGTCTGCCGTTCGACCACCAACGCCTACGGCCGTTACGCCTACTTCACCCTCTCGGGCTTCGTCAACGGCAAGGACGTGACGCCGAAGGACACCGCGGTGTTCACGACCGGCAATGATCTCGCCGAGTTCACGTTCCGTCAGATCAGCCGGCGGGGCCAGGCCCAGGCGTCGGCCGCGGCCGCCCAGTAGCGGTGCCGGGCGCGGGCGGCCGACGGACACCGGCCGCCCGCCCCACCCTCCCCCGACGTCCCCACAAGGCGGTTGACGCACGTTCAGGCATCGGCCCCGCGCGGGCCGCGCCGGTGAGCAGGCCTCAGCAGGACTCGCATCCCGACGCACCCGGCAACGTCCGCTTGTTGCGGGCCTCTTTGCTCCGTGCGGCCAGCAACTCGTCGGCGGGGTAGCCGACTTCCTCAAGGGTCAGCCCGTGCGGCCGTACGACGTGAACGGCCGAGTCCCGTACGCCGGCGGCGAGCACCTTGCCCGGCCAGTCGGGTCCGCGGTGCCCGTCCCCCACGAACAGCAGGGCCCCGATCAGCGACCGCACCATGTTGTGGCAGAAGGCGTCGGCCCGCACGGTGGCGGTGATGACACCGTCCTCACCCCGTACCAGGCTCAGCCGCTGGAGGGTGCGGATGGTCGTCGCGCCCTCGCGCTTCTTGCAGTACGCGGCGAAGTCGTGCTCCCCCAGCAGCCGTTCGGCGGCCTGGTTCATCGCCTCCACGTCCAACGGCCAGTCGTGCCAGAGGACATGACTGCGCAACAGCGGGTCGACACCGCCGGGTTCGTCGGTCACGCGGTAGGCGTAGCGCCGCCAGATCGCCGAGAACCGCGCGTTGAAGCCGGGGGGCGCCTCGGTGAGCGACCACACCCGCACGTCCTTCGGCAGCCTCCCGGCGAGCCGCTTCAGCAGCTTCTCCCGGTGCTCGGCCCACAGTTCGCCGGGCAGGTCGACATGGGCCACCTGGCCGCGCGCGTGGACCCCGGCATCCGTCCGTCCGGCCACGGTCAGCTCGTACGTGGTGTCCCTCGTCCGCGTCACCGTCCGCAGCGCGTCCTCGATCTCGCCCTGCACGGTCCTGCGTCCCCCGGCCTGCTTGGCCCACCCGGAGAACTCGGTCCCGTCGTACGACAGGTCCAGCCGCACCCGTACGAACCCGGGCTCCGCTTCGTCACTCACACCTAGATCCTCTCAAGCCCGGGTTCCTCCCCGGGAACGCGAAAGCGGGCCCGCCCCGAAAGGGACGGACCCGCTCACAGCAAGGCAGTGCCTCAGGCGTCCTTCGACTCCTCGGCGGGAGCCTCGGCGGCGTCCTCGACCTTGGTGTCCTCGACCTTGGCCGGGGCCTCGGTCTCCTTGACGGCACGCTTGGTGGCGGCCTCGGCCTCACCGGTGGCCTGCTGGGCCACGGTCAGGGCCTCCACCAGCTCGATGACAGCCATGGGCGCGTTGTCGCCACGGCGGTTACCGATCTTGGTGATACGGGTGTAACCACCCGGGCGGTTCTCGTAGCGCGGGCCGATCTCGGTGAAGAGCGTGTGCACGATGCTCTTGTCCGTGATCACCGAGAGCACCTGACGGCGGTTGTGAAGGTCACCCTTCTTCGCCTTGGTGACCAGACGCTCCGCGTAGGGACGCAGGCGACGGGCCTTGGCCTCGGTGGTGGTGATGCGGCCGTGCTCGAAGAGCGACTTCGCGAGGTTCGCGAGGAGCAGCTTCTCGTGCGCGGCGCTGCCGCCCAGACGGGCACCCTTGGCGGGCTTCGGCATGTTCTCTCCTAGGTGTCTGCCCCGGCCGTATCAGGTACCGGGGGCAGTGTCCGAGCGGGCGATTGCCCGTCGAAGATCCGGGGTCCCGAAGGACCCCGGAGGACGGAAGCCGTCCCAGTACTGGCTCAGTACTGCTCGGTCTCCACGAAACCCGCGTCCGCGTCGTCGTCGGCGCCGAAGGCGTCGGCGGCGGCGGTCGGGTCGAATCCGGGCGGGCTGTCCTTGAGGGCCAGGCCCATGCCGGCCAGCTTCGCCTTGACCTCGTCGATGGACTTCGCACCGAAGTTGCGGATGTCCAGGAGGTCGGCCTCGGAGCGGGCGACGAGCTCACCCACGGAGTGGATGCCCTCACGCTTGAGGCAGTTGTACGACCGAACGGTGAGCTCGAGCTCCTCGATCGGCAGGGCGAGATCAGCGGCGAGGGCGGCGTCCGTGGGGGACGGGCCCATGTCGATGCCCTCGGCGTCGATGTTGAGCTCGCGGGCCAGACCGAACAGCTCGACCAGGGTCTTACCGGCCGACGCCATGGCGTCACGGGGACGCATGGCCTGCTTGGTCTCGACGTCGACGATCAGCTTGTCGAAGTCGGTGCGCTGCTCGACACGGGTCGCCTCGACCTTGTACGTGACCTTCAGCACCGGCGAGTAGATCGAGTCGACCGGGATGCGCCCGATCTCCTGACCGACCTGCTTGTTCTGAACGGCGGAGACGTAGCCGCGACCGCGCTCGACGGTCAGCTCCATCTCCAGCTTGCCCTTGCCGTTGAGCGTGGCGAGGACGAGGTCGGGGTTGTGGACCTCGACACCGGCCGGGGGCGCGATGTCGGCGGCGGTGACCAGACCCGGGCCCTGCTTGCGCAGGTACATCACGACCGGCTCGTCGTGCTCCGAGGAGACGACCAGCTGCTTGATGTTGAGGATCAGGTCGGTGACGTCCTCCTTGACGCCCGGCACGGTGGTGAACTCGTGCAGGACACCGTCGATGCGGATGCTGGTGACAGCAGCGCCGGGGATCGACGAGAGGAGGGTGCGGCGCAGGGAGTTGCCGAGGGTGTAACCGAAGCCCGGCTCCAGCGGCTCGATCACGAACCGGGAGCGGAATTCGTCGACGACCTCTTCGGTCAACGAGGGGCGCTGAGCGATCAGCATGTGGTGATCAGATCCTTCATTCGTGGACGCCCGCTATTTGACGCCCGACAAAACCGCGCCTCCGAAGAGGCGGGTACAGCAAGGGTACGGGCGATACGGCCCCTTTACGGAGCCGTACCGCCCGGAAACCTCGAACCAGCACAGGGCCGTCGAGAACGACGACCGAGCGGCCGTGCGTCAGACGCGGCGGCGCTTCGGCGGACGGCAGCCGTTGTGCGGGGTGGGGGTGACGTCCTGGATCGAGCCGACCTCCAGGCCAGTGGCCTGGAGGGAGCGGATCGCGGTCTCGCGACCGGAGCCCGGGCCCTTCACGAAGACGTCAACCTTGCGCATGCCGTGCTCCTGCGCGCGACGGGCAGCCGACTCGGCGGCCATCTGCGCGGCGAAGGGGGTGGACTTGCGCGAGCCCTTGAAGCCGACGTGGCCGGCGGAGGCCCAGGAGATCACGTTGCCCGCGGGGTCCGTGATCGAGACGATCGTGTTGTTGAACGTGCTCTTGATGTGAGCGTGCCCGTGAGCAACGTTCTTCTTTTCCTTGCGGCGCACCTTCTTGGCAGCGCCCTGACGACCCTTGGGGGGCATCTATTTCTCCTACGGGGAGGTGGTCGGTCCTACAGCGAAGACCGCTGATGAAGCGTTGTCCGCTGAGGACTACTTCTTGCCCGGCTTCTTCTTACCGGCGATCGCGCGACGCGGGCCCTTGCGGGTACGAGCGTTCGTGCTGGTGCGCTGACCGTGCACGGGCAGGCCACGACGGTGGCGGATGCCCTGGTAGCAGCCGATCTCGATCTTGCGGCGAATGTCGCCCTGGATCTCGCGACGGAGGTCACCCTCGGTCTTGATGTTGGCGTCCACGTACTCGCGGATCTTGACCAGCTCCTCCTCGGAGAGGTCACGAACGCGCGTGTTGGGGTTCACGCCAGTCTCGGCCAGCGTCAGCTGGGAAAGGGTCCGGCCGATGCCGAACACGTAGGTGAGGGCGACCTCCACGCGCTTTTCGCGCGGGATGTCAACACCGGAAACGCGTGCCATTCAATGGCTCCAGTTGTCGTTCGGAGGTCTTCCGCAGAACCGGATCCCGCCCGCCGTCGTCCTCTGATCCAGGGATCGAGGATTCGGTACGAACCGGGTCCCCGGCCTCCGACCGGGGGTGTCAGGCCTGATGAGACTCAGCCCTGGATCCTGCGTATGAACATGTACTGCTGCGTCGCGCGAAGTATCTGCGGGTGCAGAAGGTGCGGTCGTGCGTCAGCCCTGGCGCTGCTTGTGGCGCGGGTTTTCGCAGATGACCATGACCCGACCGTGACGGCGGATCACCCTGCACTTGTCGCAGATCTTCTTGACGCTCGGCTTGACCTTCATTAGGTGAGGTTCTCCGGGTCAGTGCCACCCCCCGCGCCCCGGAACCGGGACACGGAGCAAGGCAAGATCTACTTGTAGCGGTAGACGATCCGGCCGCGCGTCAGGTCGTACGGAGACAACTCCACCACGACCCGGTCGTCAGGGAGGATGCGGATGTAGTGCATGCGCATCTTGCCGCTGATGTGCGCCAGGACCTGGTGGCCGTTCTGGAGCTCCACCTTGAACATCGCGTTCGGAAGAGACTCAACGACAGTGCCCTCGATCTCGATGGCACCTTGCTTCTTGGCCACGCTTTGCCCTTCGAATCGACTACCTTGATCGACTTCGTGCGAGCGCATGCAGACATGCGGGTGCACGAGAGCCGACGAGTCAGTCTACGTCAGGGCTCCCGGAAAGACGAATTGGCCTCGGTCCTCCCCGCCACTCATGACGATGCCCCACCCGTCGGCGCGGTATGCGCGAGGGGCGGGGCTGGCCGAGTGCACGGCCGGTGAGGAGCGCGGGCGCGCTCCCCGCGGGCGGGGGGGCTTCAGCCCGCGAGGGGATCGGGCGCCGCCGTGATCCCGTACTCGGCGAGCTTCGCCCGGCCGCAGTCGGGAGCCGTGAGGACGAGCGGTCCGTCCTCCGTCAGTGCCACGGAATGCTCCCAGTGCGAGGACCAGGTCCCGTCCGTGGTGATCACGGTCCAGTCGTCCTCGAGCACCTCGGTCCGCGGTGTGCCGAGCGACACCATCGGCTCGATCGCCAGGCACAGGCCGGGCACCAGCTTCGGGCCCTTGCCGCGCTTGCGCTCGACATAGTTCAGCAGGTGCGGGTCCATGTGCATCTCGGTGCCGATGCCGTGGCCGCCGTAGTCCTCGACGATGCCGTACTTGCCGCCGCCCGGCTTGGGCTGGCGGCGGATGTAGGTCTCGATCGCCCGGGAGATGTCGACCAGTCGGTTGCCCGCCTTCATCGCCGCGATGCCCGCCCACATCGACTCCTCGGTCACCCGGGAGAGCTCGACCAGCTCCGGGGCGTGACCCGAGCCGACGAACGCGGTGAACGCGGCGTCGCCGTGCCAGCCGTCGACGATCGCGCCGGCGTCGATGGAGATGATGTCGCCGTCCTTCAGGACGGTCTTGTCGTCCGGGATGCCGTGGACGACGACCTCGTTGGCCGAGGTGCAGATCGTCGCCGGGAAACCGCCGTACCCGAGGAAGTTCGACTTGGCGCCGTGCTCGTCCAGCACCTTGCGCGCGACCTCGTCCAGATCCCGGGTGGTCGCGCCGGGCACCGCGGCCTCACGCGTGGCCGCATGGATCGCCGCGACGACCAGTCCCGCCTCACGCATCTTGGCGATCTGCTCGGGGGTCTTGATCTGCACCATGGTGGCTGCGGCCTTTCTGGACCGGAGAACGGACTACTCCAACGATACGGGGGACTCGACCCACCCCGCCCGGGGTCACGGGACCCCGACGCGCGCAGGGCCGTCGCCCTGCCCGCCTCGCACGTCGGCCGCGGCGCCCCCCCCGACCCCGCCCCCCCACCGGCGCTCCAGATGCCGCTCGCGATCGCACGCTCACGCAGGTCGGGGAAGAACTCGCGCAGGATCGACAGCGTGGCGGGCATGATCCTCGC
>NZ_JBHYXD010000020.1:31135-52825 GCF_042751995.1 Streptomyces sp. NPDC059371
TCGCCGGCCGCCCCCCCCGCGCCCGGCCGCGCCCCCCGCCGGCGCCCCGCGCCAGCCGGGCGCCCGCCCGCGCGGGCCCCCCCCCCCCCGGCCCGATGCGACGTACATCTTCACGCTCCCCGCGGTACGTGCGTACCGCGGAGCGGACCGCGGGGACTAGGCGTCCTCGCGGGCCAGCGCCTCCATCGAGCGCGCCGTGACGTCTTCCACCTTGCCGAGCGCCGGGATCGTGACGACCAGGTTCTGGGCACGGTAGTAGTCGATGATCGGCTCGGTCTGCGTGTGGTAGACCTCCAGCCGCGTACGGACGGTCTCCTCGGAGTCGTCGTCACGCTGGTACAGCTCGCCGCCGCAGACGTCACAGACGCCTTCCTGCTTCGGCGCCTTGTACGACACGTGGAAGACGTGCGAGGAGTCGTTGCGGCAGATGCGACGGCCCGCGATACGGCGGACCACCTCGTCCTCGGGGACCTCCAGGTCCAGCACCGCGTCCAGCTTCATGCTCTCGCTGCTCAGCATCTCGTCCAGCGCCTCGGCCTGCGAGACGTTGCGCGGGAAACCGTCGAGCAGGAAGCCGTTCTCCGCGTCGGGCTGCTCCATGCGGTCCTTGGCCATGGCGATGGTGACCTCGTCCGGTACCAGTTCGCCCTTGTCCATGTAGGACTTCGCCAGCTTGCCGAGCTCCGTCTGCTGAGAGATGTTGGCGCGGAACAGGTCGCCCGTTGAGATGTGCGGGATCGCCAGATTCTTGGCGAGGAACGCGGCCTGCGTTCCCTTCCCGGCACCGGGCGGCCCGACGAGGACGATTCGCATCAGCGGAGGAACCCTTCGTAATTGCGCTGCTGAAGCTGACTCTCGATCTGCTTCACCGTCTCAAGGCCCACACCCACGATGATGAGGATGCTGGTGCCACCGAACGGGAAGTTCTGGTTTGCCCCGAAACCAACCAACGCCACCGTCGGCACGAGAGCGATCAGCCCCAGATACAGCGAACCCGGCCAGGTGATCCGGTTGAGTACGTAGCTGAGGTACTCAGCGGTCGGCCGGCCAGCCCGGATGCCCGGGATGAAGCCACCATACTTCTTCATGTTGTCGGCGACTTCCTCGGGGTTGAACGAGATCGCCACGTAGAAGAACGCGAAGAACACGATCAGAAGGAAGTACATGGTGATGTAAATCGGGTGATCACCCTTGGTCAGGTTGTTCGTGACCCAGGTTTTCCACTCCGAGTTCCCCTTGGAGAACTGGGCGATCAGGCTCGGAATGTAGAGCAGCGAAGACGCGAAGATGACAGGAATCACACCTGCCTGGTTGACCTTCAACGGAATGTAGGTCGAGGTGCCACCGTAGGAACGGCGGCCGATCATGCGCTTCGCGTACTGGACGGGAATCCGGCGCTGCGCCTGCTCGACGAAGACCACCAGACCGACCATGCACAGACCCACGGCGATGACGGTGCCGAACTCGATCCAGCCACCGGCCAGCTTGCCCTGGATCTTGACGGTCCACAGCGCGCTCGGGAAGGTCGCGGCGATCGAGATGAACATCAGGATCGACATGCCGTTGCCGATGCCGCGGTCGGTGATGAGCTCACCGAGCCACATGACGACACAGGTACCGGCGGTCATCGTGACGACCATCGTGATCGTGGTGAAGATCGACTGGTCCGGAACGATCTGGTTGGCCACGGGGCAGCCCGAGAACAGGGCGCCGCTGCGAGCGGTGGCCACGAGGCCCGTGCCCTGCAGGATGGCGAGCGCGACCGTCAGGTAGCGGGTGTACTGCGTGATCTTCGCCGTGCCGGCCGAGCCCTCCTTCTTGAGGGCTTCGAGTCGCGGGATCACCACGGTGAGCAGCTGGAGAATGATGCTCGCCGTGATGTACGGCATGATGCCGAGCGCGAAGATCGTGATCTGCAGCAGCGCGCCGCCACTGAACATGTTGATCAGGCTGAACAGACCGCGGTTCGTGTCGGCCATGTCCATGCACGACTGGACGTTCTTGTAGTCCACGCCGGGGATCGGGATATGGGTACCGACCCGGTAGACCACGATGATGGCGAGCGTGAAGAGCAGCTTTTTGCGCAGGTCGGGCGTCCTGAACGCCCGGGCGAACGCGGTGAGCACGGTGCCTCCTGCGACCCCCGCGCTACCGCGTCCGAGGGTGAGTCTTGAGGTTCGACGGATGACTGACAGCTAACCAACAGTCAAAGCCCGCCCGGAGTTCCCGTGAGGCACGCCGGACGAAAATTAACAGTGCAGGCCACCTTACCGGCGACACTGCCCACCTTGGAACGACCAACCGGGGATGCCCCATATGTGGGGCATCCCCGGTCGGGATCGTTCAGGTCATCGAGACGCCTGCTGAAATCAGACGAGCTCGGTGACGGTACCGCCGGCGGCGGTGATCTTCTCCTTGGCGGAGCCGGAGACGGCGTCGACCGTCACCTGCAGCGCCACGGAGATCTCGCCCTGGCCGAGGACCTTGACGAGGCTGTTCTTGCGAACGGCACCCTTGGCGACGAGACCCTCGACGGTGACCTCGCCACCCTCCGGGTACAGCGCGCCCAGCTTGTCGAGGTTCACGACCTGGAACTCGGTCTTGAACGGGTTGCGGAAGCCCTTCAGCTTCGGAAGACGCATGTGGAGGGGCATCTGGCCACCCTCGAAGCGCTCCGGAACCTGGTAGCGGGCCTTCGTGCCCTTGGTACCACGACCAGCCGTCTTACCCTTCGACGCCTCACCACGACCAACACGGGTCTTTGCGGTCTTGGCGCCCGGGGCGGGACGGAGGTTGTGGATCTTGAGCGGGTTGTTTTCCGCCATGATCAGTCGACCTCCTCGACCGTCACGAGGTGGCGGACGGTGTGAACCATTCCGCGGAACTCGGGGCGGTCCTCCTTGACGACCTGCGTGTTGATGCCCTTGAGACCAAGGGAACGCAGGGTGTCACGGTGGTTCTGCTTGCTGCCGATGTACGACTTCGTCTGCGTGACCTTGAGGCGAGCCATTACGCACCCGCCCCGGCACGTGCACGAAGGAGAGCCGCGGGGGCGACGTCCTCGAGGGGCAGACCACGGCGAGCCGCGATCTCCTCGGGACGCTGCAGGCCCTTGAGGGCCGCCACGGTCGCGTGCACGATGTTGATCGCGTTGGAAGAGCCGAGCGACTTCGACAGGATGTCGTGAACGCCGGCGCACTCCAGGACAGCTCGCACCGGGCCACCGGCGATAACGCCGGTACCGGGGGAAGCAGGCTTGAGCAGGACGACGCCCGCGGCCTTCTCGCCCGTGATCGGGTGCGGGATGGTGCCCTGGATACGGGGGACCTTGAAGAAGTGCTTCTTGGCCTCTTCAACACCCTTGGCGATCGCGGCCGGCACCTCCTTGGCCTTGCCGTAACCGACACCGACGGTGCCGTCACCATCGCCTACCACGACAAGCGCGGTGAAGCTGAAGCGACGACCACCCTTCACAACCTTGGCGACGCGGTTGATCGCGACAACGCGCTCAACGTACGCGGTCTTCTCGGCAGCAGCGCCGCCGTCACGGCCCTTCCGGTCCCGCCGCTCGCCGCCACCGGCACCGCTTCCACGGCGCTGGGGTCCAGCCATTGGATTACCTCTCTCTTTTTCCGCTAGCTACGCAGCGACAATCAAGTCGCTAGCGCGACGGGCGACTCAGAACTTGAGTCCGGCTTCGCGGGCGGCGTCCGCCAGGGCGGCGATGCGCCCGGCGTACTGGTTACCACCACGGTCGAATACGACAGCCTCGACACCGGCAGCCTTGGCGCGCTCGGCGACCAGGGCGCCGACCGACTTCGCCTGAGCCGACTTGTCGGCCTCGCCACCGCGGATCGTGGTGTCCAGGGTCGACGCCGACGCGAGGGTGTGACCCTTAACGTCGTCGATGACCTGGGCCACGATGTGACGGTTGGAGCGCGTCACGACCAGGCGCGGACGCTCAGCCGTACCCGAGATGTGCTTCCGGATGCGGATGTGACGACGCTTGATGGCAGCACGCTTGTAAGCGTCGCCCTTAGCAATCTTGACACCGTATGCCATGGCTTACTTACCCGCCTTTCCGACCTTGCGCCGGACGACTTCGCCCTCGTACTTGACGCCCTTGGCCTTGTACGGGTCGGGCTTGCGCAGCTTGCGGATGTTGGCCGCAACCTCGCCGACCTTCTGCTTGTCGATTCCCTCGACCGAGAAGTGCGTCGGGTTCTCGACCTTGAACGAGATGCCCTCGGGCGCCTCGACCGTGATCGAGTGGCTGTAGCCGAGCGAGAACTCCAGGTTGGAGCCCTTCGCCAGGACGCGGTAACCGACACCGCTGATTTCGAGCTTCTTCACGTAACCCGCGGTCACGCCGGTGATCATGTTCGCCACCAGCGTGCGGGACAGGCCGTGGAGGGCCTTGTTCTGACGCTCGTCGTTCGGGCGGGTGACATTGAGAATGCCGTCCTCGCCCTTGGCGACCTCGATCGGCGCCGCGACGGTGTGGGAGAGGGAGCCCTTGGGGCCCTTCACCTGGACCGTACGGCCGTCGATGGTGACGTCCACGCCGGCGGGAACCGTGATGGGGAGCTTGCCAATACGCGACATAGCTGTTTCCTCCGTTCCCTTCTACCAGACGTAGGCGAGGACTTCTCCGCCTACGCCCTTCTTGCCGGCCTGCTTGTCGGTGAGGAGACCGTGTGACGTGGAGATGATCGCCACGCCGAGGCCACCGAGCACCCTGGGCAGGGAGGTGGACTTCGCGTACACACGCAGACCCGGCTTCGAGATCCGCTTGATGCCCGCGATGGAGCGCTCACGGTTCGGGCCGAACTTCAGCTCGAGGACGAGCTTCTTGCCGACCTCGGCGTCCTCGACCTTCCAGCCGGTGATGAAGCCCTCCTGCTGGAGGATCTCTGCGATGTGCGACTTGATCTTGCTGTGCGGCATCGCGACATCGTCGTGGTACGCCGAGTTCGCGTTACGCAGACGGGTAAGCATGTCTGCGATGGGATCAGTCATGGTCATGAATTGGCCTTCGGCCTCTCTCGCCGGGGTTTCCTGTATGCGCCATCCCTCTCCCCACTCAGTGGCGGGACGGGTGCGGTGCGGGGACCTACGGCGTAGTAAGTCGTCTGGGCGTCAGGCGCCCAACCCTCCTAGCCTAAGCCATGGAGAGATGGGCACCTGACAGAGCCCTTTACTTACCGAGAGTCCTGGATCCCTGAATTACAGGGACTACCAGGAACTCTTGGTCACGCCCGGCAGCTCGCCACGGTGAGCCATCTCACGAAGGCAGATGCGGCACAGGCCGAACTTGCGGTACACGGAGTGCGGACGACCGCAGCGCTGGCAGCGCGTGTAGCCACGCACACCGAACTTGGGCTTACGAGCAGCCTTGGCAATCAGAGCCTTCTTCGCCATCTCGCTTACGCCTCCTTGAAGGGGAAGCCGAGGTGACGGAGAAGGGCGCGGCCCTCAGCGTCGTTGGCCGCCGTGGTCACCACGGTGATGTCCATGCCCCGGGTACGGTCGATCTTGTCCTGGTCGATCTCGTGGAACATGACCTGCTCCGTGAGACCGAAGGTGTAGTTGCCACGGCCGTCGAACTGCTTGGGGGACAGACCACGGAAGTCGCGGATGCGCGGGAGCGCGAGCGACAGGGTGCGGTCCAGGAACTCCCACATGCGGTCGCCACGGAGCGTGACGTGGGCACCGATCGGCTGACCCTCACGCAGCTTGAACTGCGCGATGGACTTGCGGGCCTTGGTGATGGCCGGCTTCTGACCGGTGATCGTGGTCAGGTCACGGACGGCACCGTCCATGAGCTTCGAGTCACGGGCGGCGTCGCCGACACCCATGTTGACCACGATCTTGACGAGGCCCGGCGTCTGCATGACGTTCTCGTAGGAGAACTCTTCCTGCAGCTTCGCCGCGATCTCCTCGCGGTACTTCGTCTTGAGACGCGGAGTGGTGGTGGTAGCCATCAGATGTCCTCACCCGTCCGCTTGGCAACGCGGATCTTGTTGCCCTCTTCGTCGAAGCGGTAACCGACGCGCGTGACGACCTTGTTGCCGTCCTTCTCAACGACCAGCTGGACGTTGGAGACGTGGACGGGCGCCTCGGTCGTGACGATGCCACCGGCCTGAGAACCCTTGGCGGTCGGACCGGCCTTCGTGTGCTTCTTGACCCGGTTGACACCCTCGACCAGGACGCGCTCGTCGCGCGGGTAAGCGGCAATGACCTTGCCCTGCTTGCCCTTGTCCTTACCGGTGATGACCTGAACCAGGTCGCCCTTCTTGATCTTCATGCTTACAGCACCTCCGGCGCGAGCGAGATGATCTTCATGAACTTCTTCTCGCGCAGCTCACGGCCGACGGGGCCGAAGATACGGGTGCCACGAGGGTCGCCGTCGTTCTTCAGAATGACGGCGGCGTTCTCGTCGAAGCGGATGTACGAGCCGTCCGGACGGCGGCGCTCCTTGACGGTGCGAACGATGACAGCCTTGACGACGTCACCCTTCTTCACATTGCCGCCGGGGATCGCGTCCTTGACGGTGGCGACGATCACGTCACCGATGCCCGCGTAGCGGCGACCGGAGCCACCGAGCACACGGATGCAAAGGATTTCCTTCGCACCAGTGTTGTCGGCGACACGCAGTCGCGACTCCTGCTGGATCACGTCTATCTCCTGTTTGTCTGCCGGTTCCCGGGGCGGGGTCGTTCAGCACGACCCCGCCCCGAGCCTGGCGGAACCAACCTCAGGGAAACCCCTGAGGTACTTACTTGGCCTTCTCGAGGATCTCGACGATGCGCCAGCGCTTCGTCGAGGACAGCGGCCGGGTCTCCATCAGGAGGACGCGGTCGCCGACGCCGGCGGCGTTCTGCTCGTCGTGGGCCTTGAGCTTGTTCGTACGGCGGATGACCTTGCCGTACAGCGCGTGCTTCACGCGGTCCTCGACAGCGACGACGACGGTCTTGTCCATCTTGTCGCTGACGACCAGACCCTCACGGGTCTTGCGGAATCCGCGGTCGGTCTTCTGCTCAGTCACGTTGCTCTCGCTCATCAGGCGCTCTCCACCGTCTCGATGCCCAGCTCGCGCTCACGCATCAGGGTGTAGATCCGCGCGATGTCCTTGCGGACGGCCTTGAGCCGACCGTGGTTCTCGAGCTGACCGGTCGCCGCCTGGAAGCGGAGGTTGAACAGCTCTTCCTTGGCTTCGCGGAGCTTCGCGAGAAGCTCCTCGTCACCCAGTTCGCGCAGCTCGGACGCCTTGGTACCGGCCGACATCACGCTTCACCTGCCTCGCGCTTGACGATCCGGCACTTCATCGGCAGCTTGTGGGCTGCGCGAGTGAGGGCCTCACGGGCGATCTTCTCGTTGGGGTAGGACAGTTCGAACATGACCCGGCCCGGGTGCACGTTCGCGATCCACCACTCGGGCGAACCCTTACCGGAACCCATGCGGGTCTCGGCAGGCTTCTTCGTGAGCGGGCGGTCCGGGTAGATGTTGATCCAGACCTTGCCGCCACGCTTGATGTGGCGGGTCATCGCGATACGAGCGGCCTCGATCTGGCGGTTCGTCACGTACGCCGGCGTGAGGGCCTGAATGCCGTACTCGCCGAACGAAACCTGCGTACCGCCCTTGGCCTGACCACGGCGCTTCGGGTGGTGCTGCTTGCGGTGCTTGACCCTACGGGGGATCAGCATGTCGGTCAGGCCTCCGTTCCGGTGCTCTCAGCCGGAGCGGCGGCGGGAGCCTCGGCCTTGGGGGCCTCGGCAGCCGGAGCCTGCTGCGGCTTACGACCGCGACCGCCACGCTCGCCACCGCGGCCACCACGGCCGGCCGGGCGCTCGGCGCCACCACGGGCCGGGCGGTTGCCCGCACGGGCAGCGGCGTTGTCGGCGCGGACCTCGGCGATGTTCTTGACGTCGCCCTTGTAGATCCAGACCTTCACACCGATACGGCCGAAGGTCGTCTTGGCCTCGAAGAAGCCGTAGTCGACGTTCGCGCGGAGCGTGTGCAGGGGCACACGGCCCTCGCGGTAGAACTCCGAGCGGGACATCTCGGCGCCGCCGAGACGGCCACCGCACTGGATCTTGATGCCCTTGGCGCCGGCCTTCATCGTGCCCTGCATGCTCTTACGCATGGCGCGACGGAAGGAGACGCGGGAGGAGAGCTGCTCGGCAACGGCCTGGGCGACGAGCTGAGCATCGGTCTCGGGGCTCTTGACCTCGAGGATGTTCAGCTGGACCTGCTTGCCCGTGAGCTTCTCGAGGTCACCGCGGATGCGGTCGGCCTCGGCGCCACGGCGGCCGATGACGATGCCCGGACGCGCGGTGTGGATGTCCACCCGCACACGGTCACGGGTGCGCTCGATCTCAACCTTCGAGATGCCGGCGCGCTCCATGCCGGACGTCATCATCCGACGGATGGCGACGTCTTCCTTGACGTAGTCCTTGTACAGCTTGTCGGCGTACCAACGGGACTTGAAGTCCGTGGTGATGCCGAGCCGGAACCCATGCGGGTTAACCTTCTGGCCCATTACCGGGTTCCTTCCTTGCTGCTGACGACCACGGTGATGTGGCTGGTCCGCTTGCGGATCCGGTAGGCACGGCCCTGGGCACGCGGCCGGAACCGCTTCAGGGTCGGACCCTCGTCGACGTACGCCTCAGAGATGACAAGGCTGCCGGCGTCGGTGTGGTCGTAGTTGTGCGCGGCGTTGGCGATGGCGCTGTCAAGCACCTTGCCAACCGGCACGCTCGCGGCCTGCGGGGCGAAACGCAGGACCGCCTGAGCCTCCGTGGCATCCATGCCACGGATAAGGTCCACCACTCGGCGGGCCTTCATGGGCGTAACGCGGATGTACCGCGCCTGGGCCCTGGCTTCCATGGTTGTCCTTCCAGTGTCTGTCATGGTCGATTCCACCCCGCGTTAGCGGCGCTTCGACTTCCGGTCGTCCTTGACGTGACCCCGGAAGGTGCGCGTCGGCGAGAACTCGCCGAGCTTGTGGCCGACCATCGACTCGGTGACAAACACCGGGATGTGGGTCTTGCCGTTGTGCACCGCGATCGTGTGGCCGAGCATGGCCGGGATGATCATCGAGCGACGGGACCAGGTCTTGATGACGTTCTTGGTACCGGCTTCGTTCTGTACGTCCACCTTCTTTACAAGGTGTCCGTCGACGAAGGGTCCCTTCTTGAGACTGCGCGGCATCTAAACCCGCTCCTAGCGCTTCTTGTTCGTCTTGCGGCGGCGGACGATGTACTTGTTCGAAGCCTTCTTCGGCGAACGAGTACGACCCTCCTTCTGACCCCACGGGGAGACCGGGTGGCGACCACCGGAGGTCTTGCCCTCACCACCACCGTGCGGGTGGTCAACCGGGTTCATCGCCACACCGCGGACGGACGGGCGAACGCCCAGCCAGCGCTTACGGCCGGCCTTACCCCAGTTGATGTTGCTCTGCTCGGCGTTGCCGACCTCGCCGACCGTGGCGCGGCAGCGCTGGTCGACCAGACGGATCTCGCCGGAAGGCATACGAAGGTGGGCCATCGTGCCCTCCTTCGCGAGCAGCTGCACCGAGGCACCGGCGGAGCGGGCGAACTTGGCGCCGCCACCGGGACGGATCTCGATCGCGTGGATCGTGGTACCGACCGGGATGTTGCGGAGCGCCAGGTTGTTGCCCGGCTTGATGTCGGCCCCAGGACCGTTCTCGACGCGGTCACCCTGCGACAGGTTGCGGGGGGCGAGGATGTAGCGCTTCTCGCCGTCCGCGTAGTGCAGCAGCGCGATGCGCGCGGTGCGGTTGGGGTCGTACTCGATGTGCGCGACCTTCGCCGGCACGCCGTCCTTGTCGTGACGACGGAAGTCGATCACTCGGTAGGCGCGCTTGTGTCCGCCACCCTGGTGGCGAACGGTCACACGACCGGAATTGTTACGGCCGCCCTTGCTGTGCAGGGGGCGAACCAGCGACTTCTCCGGCGTGGACCGCGTGACCTCGACGAAGTCGGCGACGCTGGAGCCACGACGGCCCGGCGTAGTCGGCTTGTACTTGCGGATTCCCATTTCTCAGTCCTCGTCCGATATTCGGACCAGGGCACTCCGTTAGGAGGCCTGGCCGAAGATGTCGATACGGTCGCCCTCAGCGAGGGTCACGATCGCGCGCTTGCTGTCGGCACGCTTGCCGAAGCCCGTCTTGGTGCGCTTGCGCTTGCCCTGACGGTTGATCGTGTTGACCCCGGTGACCTTGACCGAGAAGACCGCCTGGACGGCCTGCTTGATCTGGGTCTTGTTGGCCCGCGGGTCCACGACGAAGGTGTACTTGCCCTCGTCGAGAAGCGCGTAGCTCTTCTCCGAGACGACCGGCTTGAGGAGGACGTCACGGGGATCCGTGAAGCTCTTGCTCAGCGGGGTCTCGACGGTGTTCTTGCCTTCGGCCTCGTGGCGCTTCGCCTTGGCGACGCGCGCGACCTTCTTGGCCTTGGCGGCCTTCGAGGCGATGCTCGGGTGACGCGTAGCCATCAGGCTTCGCTCCCTTCGGTGTCAGCGGCCTGGGGGCCAGACACGAAGGACTCGAAAGCGGCCTGGGTGAAGACCACGTCGTCCGAGACGAGAACGTCGTACGTGTTCAGCTGGCCCGGCTCCAGGATGTGGACCTGGGGCAGGTTGCGCGCGGAAAGCAGCGCGGCCTCGTCGGAGCGCTCGATGACCAGGAGCACGTTCTTGCGCTCGCTGACCTTGCCGAGGAAGCTCTTCGCGGCCTTGGTGGAGGGGGTCTCGCCCTCGATCACGCCGGTGATGACGTGGATGCGAGCGTTGCGGGCCCGGTCGGTGAGGGCGTGGCGCAGGGCCGCGGCCTTCATCTTCTTCGGGGTCCGCTGCGAGTAGTCACGCGGGGTGGGGCCGTGGACGACGCCACCGCCGGCGAACTGCGGCGCGCGGGTCGAACCCTGACGGGCGCGGCCGGTGCCCTTCTGGCGGTAAGGCTTGCGGCCACCACCACGGACCTCGCCACGACGCTTGACCTTGTGCGTGCCCTGACGGGCCGCGGCCAGCTGCGCGACGACAACCTGGTGAAGCAGCGGGATGCTGATCTTCTCGACGTCGAAGATCTCGGCCGGGAGCTCAACAGTCCCGGCGGTGTCGCCGGAGGGCGACAGAATGTCAATGGTGCTCATGTCCTCAGGCCCCCTTGGCCGCGGTACGGACCAGGACGAGGCCGCCGTTCGGACCAGGGATCGCTCCCTTGATGAGGAGCAGGCCCTTCTCCGCGTCAACGGCGTGAACGGTCAGGTTCTGGGTGGTGACCCGCTCGTTGCCCATGCGGCCCGCCATGCGGACGCCCTTGAACACACGGCCCGGGGTGGCACAGCCACCGATGGAGCCGGGGGAGCGGTGCTTGCGCTGGACACCGTGTCCGGCGCCGAGGCCCTTGAAGTTGTGACGCTTCATGACACCGGCGAAGCCCTTGCCCTTGCTGTTGCCGGTCACGTCCACCTTGATGCCGGCCTCGAACACCTCAGCGGTGATCTCCTGGCCGAGGGTGTACTCGCTGGCGTCAGCGGTACGGATCTCGACAAGGTGGCGGCGGGGGGTGACATCGGCCTTCGCGAAGTGGCCCTTGAGGGGCTTGTTCACCTTGCGCGGGTCGATCTCGCCGAACGCGATCTGGACGGACTCGTAGCCGTCGACGTCGTTCGTACGGACCTGGGTCACGACGTTCGGGCCGGCCTTGACGACGGTGACGGGAACAACACGGTTGTTCTCGTCCCACACCTGCGTCATGCCGAGCTTCTCGCCGAGGATGCCCTTGATCTGCTTAGCCATTCTCAGATCACCGATCCCTAGAGCTTGATCTCGATGTCGACACCGGCCGGGAGGTCGAGTCGCATCAGGGAGTCAACGGTCTTGGGCGTGGGGTCGAGGATGTCGATGAGGCGCTTGTGCGTGCGCATCTCGAAGTGCTCGCGAGAATCCTTGTACTTGTGCGGCGACTTGATGACGCAGTACACGTTCTTCTCAGTGGGCAGCGGCACCGGGCCCGCGACCGACGCACCAGTGCGGGTCACCGTCTCGACGATCTTCTTCGCCGAGGAATCGATGACCTCGTGGTCGTAGGCCTTGAGCCGGATGCGGATCTTCTGTCCCGCCATGGCTACTCAGTAGTCCTTTGTCTCGATTAAAACGCTCTGGCACTCGGGGGTTCGCGTTCTGTCTCCGACCCACGCGGTCGGGTGTGTCGCGCTCCTGGCGACAGAGATATCCGTTACGGATTTCCCAGCCAGGGACACGGCTCCGCCCGAAAGCAACCGCAGGACCGGGGGCGAGAACACCCACCGGGCGCCTGGCCTGCACCCCGCTGACACTTCCCGGAAGATTCCCGTACGTCCGCCCCAGTGCTGCCTGACGACAGATTGGGCGACGAGTACTGTGGGACTCGCTTCCAGTCCTCCCGACGAGAGGCGCGCAGCATCGGCACTCGACCGAGCAACCCCGTTAGTTTGCCATACGGGACACCCCCCTGGCCAATCGAGCCGAGGATCGTACCCCTAAGGTGACGCAGATCAAACCCGGCTCGGCCGAACCCGAAACCGTCCCGGGGAAATCCGCTCTTTGATCTGGTTCAACCCCGCGAACGGCGCCGGGCCACCGCGTGCCGGACGTCCTCGATCGCGTCGACGAACAGCATCCGCCAGTACGTCAGCTTGTCCACCACGGCTGTCCGCACCATCTGCCACTTGAACCACAACGGCAGCTTCCGGAACGGCACGAAGTTCAAGGTGTCCCTGATGGCATGCTCGGCGAAAGCGCCCCGGCCCTCAGCTTGCAGCGCTGCGTACAGCTCATCGGTCAGTTCGCCGTTGATCCTTGCCGCCGCGCCCGCCGCGGTGAAGGCCAACGCCCGTTGATTCGGGTCCGTCAGTTGCATCGCTCTGACGATCCGGGGCGACGCTTCGTCCAGCGCGCAGTTGAAGGCCAACCCGATCACCGCTGAACCGAGCGGCCACTCGCCCCGTGCGAAGGCGGCGTCCACCTCTGCGGGGTCGTCGACATGCGACACACCTTCGCCGGTTTCCCAGTCCCATTCGGCCGCCATGAACAGTCTTCCTTCTTTCGCCCGTCAGCCGTTGCACGGGGGCGGGAGCACCTTCTGCTTCTTCTTGTTATTGATCATCTTGGACTTCACGAGCTTGGTGAGGTCGTTCTCCCGGACGCTCTTCGACGGGTACCGGGCCTGCACGTGGCCGTGGTAGATCTCCTTGATGATCTTGCCGTCCTTGTCCGTACGGTACTCGTGCCGATCGAGGACCACGATCTCGTTGTTCACGTGGTCCACACCGAGGCGACGGAATTCGGCCGGGTTGTTCGGGTCGCCCAGGGGAATGGACCGGTCCAGCGCCGCCTGGCCGTCTGCGGGGGCACGACCGATCTCGCCCTTGGCCGACGAATTGCTGCCCGAACCATGCTTGTCGTACGTCGAGTCGTCGTAGATGCGGACCGGCTCGTCGTCCTCGAGGCCGAGCGGGTCGCTCCATCGGAAGGGGTTGCCGACGTACGCGTGATGGTTGGGGGCGGGGTCAAGCCCGAGCGGGTCGGGTGAGAGGTAGCTCGCGGTGTCCGGGTCGTAGTAGCGGGACAGGTTGTAGTGCAGGCCGGTTTCCGGGTCGCGGTACTGGCCGGGAAAGGCGAGTGGGCACAGCCCTCCGCCGTCGCCGGCCAGCGGCCTTCCCCACAGGCTGGTGGCGGCCCGCCAGGCGATCGCGCCGTCCTCGCCGACGAGTTCCCTGGGCGTGCCGACCAGGTCGGTGACGATCGCGTAGAACCGCCTGTCGACGTCGTCCTGGTCCTCGGCCCGCCACCGGCTCCGCACCTGGGCGGCCGCCCGATGGGTGCCCGGCTCCCAGTCCCACGTGTCGGTCTCGACCACGTCGTCACGGAGCGTCCGCTGCTCCGCGAGATTGGTGCCGTCCCAGGTGAAGAGGATCTCTTCGAGGATCGAACCGTCCTCTGCCACACGGAGCTTGGAGGTACGCCGGCCGAGCGCGTCGTAGCGGTACCGCCAGACACCGCTGGTGGGCGTCGCCGCCTCGGTGAGCCGGTCCTCGGCGTCCCAGGTGTACGTCCAGATCCTGCGCAGGCCGGACAGCGTCCGTCGAATGACACGGGCCACCCGCCCTTGGGCATCGTGCTCGTACGCCGTACGGCCCGCCGACTCGACCGTCGTCCCGGAGTGCCGCACCGGGCCCTGGGCGTCCTTCCCGCCGGGGGCCGGATGACTGGCGGCGGTGAGATTGCCGAGGTCGTCATAGGCGTAGGACTCGGTCCACGTCTCGGCCGACACCCGTGTGACGCGACCCGCACGGTCGAGGTCGAACCTGCGGCTGCCGCCGAGCCGGTCGGCGATCCCCGTCAGGTGACCGTCCGCGCGGTAGGCGTAGGAGCGGGACTGGCGCACGTGCGCGCCACCGGTTCCGCCGTCGTCGGCAGTCCCCGACCGGACGATCTGCTCGACGAGCCGGTGGCCCGGGTCCCAGGACTGCGTCAGCGTCGCGGCGGCGCCCAGACCGCGTGCGGTTTCCCGGCCGGCGGCGTCGTGCGTGAAGGTCAGCTCGCCGCCCGCGGTGACGAGAGAGGTGGGCAGGCCCGCGGAATCGTAGGCCCACCGCGACGTCGCGCCGGAGGGCGTGGTGCGCCGTACCCGTCGGCCCAGCGGGTCGTACACACTCGTGACGGTCCGACCGTCGACGGTCTCGGTGACGATCCTGCCCACCGCGTCGTAGCCGTAGGCGACGGTGCTGTCGGGGTTCGAGGCCTCCACCAGGCGCCCCGCCACGTCGTAGCGCAGGAACGTGACCGCGCCGTCGCCGGTGCGCGACTCCACCACACGCCCCTCGGCATCACGGGTCATCCTCACGGTCTGGCCGCTGCCGTTCGCCCGCTCGACCTGGCGGCCGGTCGGGTCGCAGACGTAGGTGAGCGTGCGGCGGTCGAAGTCGGTCTCGGCGACGAGGCAGCCCGCCGCGTCGTAGCGGTAACTCCACTCGTCGCCGAGCGGATTGGTCACGGCGGTGAGCCGCATCTCGGTGTCGTGGGTGAAGAGGTAGCGCGTGCCGTCCGGATCCGTCCTGGCCGTGGGCTTGTCGAACGCCCCGTACTCGAACGCGGTGGTGGAACCGCCCGCGTCGCGGTGCTCGGTGAGGTTGCCCTCCCCGTCGTAGGACCACGTCTCCCTGCCGCCGTCCGCGCGCTCGCGCCACAGCAGCAGGCCCTCGGAGTCCCAGCCCTGGCGGACGGTCCCTCCGACCGGATCGTCGATGCGCACCACACGGCCGTACGCGTCCCTGCGCACGGTGACGACGCTGCCACGCGGATCGACGACCCCCACCGGAAGCCCGGCCCCGTCGCTGTCGTACCGGAACACGTTGCCCAGCGCGTCGGTCTCCGTGGTCCGGCGCCCTTGTTCGTCGTAGGTGTACGAACTCACCGCGCCCAGCGGGTCGGTGGTGGCGAGCAGGTTGCCCCGGTCGTCGTACGTGTACTGCCGGCGAGCCCCGTCGGCTTCCGTGACGGCGACCGGCAGGAGGCCGTCGTACGCCACCTGGACGCCGGTGCCGTCCGGCCGGTCCAGGCGCACCGGCTGACCGTGGTCGTCGAGGGTGAGGCGTGTGGTGTTGCCCAGTTCGTCGGTGCGGGAAAGCAAGTGCCCGTACGCGTCGTACTCGGTGTGCACGGCGAAGCCCAGCGGGTCGACGACACGAGTGAGGTGGAGGTCTTCGTCGTGGTGGTAGTCGGTGCGGTGGCCGAGGCTGTCGGTCATCGTGGTGACGCGCCACGCGTCGTCGTAGGCGAACCGCGCGGACATCGCGCCGTCCTGCCCGGTGCCGCGCACCACGCGGTCGGTGGCGCCCTCGTACGCGTAGCGATACCAGCGATCGTTCCGGTCGGTCCAGGATGTGATGCGGCCGAGTTCGTCGTACGTCAGCCGGTACGGGCGACCGATGGAATCGGCCACCGCGGTGAGATGCCGCTCGGCGTCCTCGTAGAGGTAGGTACGCAGGACCGTGCCGGAGTGCGACCCGGTCACGTCGCCGGTGTCCCCCAGGAGCCGCAGAGCCGTGATCCGGCCGTCCTCGGTGTCGACGGCCAGCCGGTACCCGCCGGAATGGTGGACCGCGACGGGCACACCCTCGGCGGTCCGCCTGAAGTCGATGCGCTGACCGTTGGGGTCGGTGACGGCACGAAGCGGGAGCACGACAGCCGTTCCGCCGCCGGCGCCGGGGGAATCGGGCACGAGCGCGGGCCCGTAGTGCCGGATCAGCCCCGTCAGCGGGTCACTGATCGTGACGGCTCCGCCGGGAGTTCCGTCCCAGGTCAGCGGGCGCCTCGGGCCACGGCTCGGTAGTACGGCGCTGCCGGGCTCGGGCACGGGGTAGACCTGCAGCATGCCGTCCGCGCTCGCGCAGACGGCGCCCTCGGCGTCGAGTTCGAGACGCTCGTCGAAGGTCGACATCCACGCCGGACCGAACCACTGCCCGGATCGGAAACTCGAAACGTGGTGGCGCTCTATCGCCAGGGGGAGCAGGCCCGGAAGACGGACATCCGTATGGGACATCAGCATCTCGCCGGTGATCATGTCCACGGGGTCGCCGCCCTTGCACCGGCCCTCCATGGCCTTGCCCGCCTTGGCCTCGTCCCCGGCTCCCGACCGCAGCCCCTTGAAGAGATCCTTCATGTACTGGGCGCCGTTCTTGCCCAGCCCCCGAGCCGCCAGGCTCATCCCCTTGAGCCCTGCCCTGAGGCCCTTCATCGCCTCCAGGCCGCCCTTGAGGCCCTTGGCCAGACCGCCGAGGGTGGTGAGCCCCTTCATGCCGGGTATGCAGTCCAGCGCCGCGAAGCCCACGTCCCACAGGGACGCCTGGCCCTTCGCGTATTTGTTGAGCGTGTCGGCGAGGACGACCAGCGCGGCGATCAGCACGATCGCGCCGAGGATCGGCCCTCCGATGATCATCGCGATGATGCCCAGCACGGCGACGACGACCTTGCACACCGTGACGATGGTGTCCCAGTTGTCGGAGAACCAGTCCCCGACCTCCTCCCACCACTTCCGGTTGTGGATCCCGGCGTCCGAGGCCTCGTCGATCTTCGACTTCGCGTCCCGCGCCGCCTCCTCCCGCATCTTGCGGGCGTCCGCGGCCATCTTCTTCGCCGCGTCCAGCGCGCCGCTCGCGTCCGTCACGTCCGACTGGGCGCTGGTCCGCGCCGACTTGGCGTGCTGCGCGTCCCTCGTGGCGGCGCGGACCTTCGCCTCGTCCGGCTTCTCGGTGTCCTTGCTGCCGGTCGGATCGTCCTTGTACTTGTCCGCTTCCTTGTTGGCCCGCCCGACCCACGAATCAGCCGACGAGAGACGGGACTTGGCCGACGTCAGATCGGCCTGCGCCTCCCGCCCCTTCGCGAGCGCCTTGTCCGCCAGCGCCTGCGCCCGCTCCAGCTTCGGCCAGTAGTCCCCGAGCGCGTCCCCCGCCATCTCGTACGACTTCTTCAGCTTCTTCAACTGCTTCGGCACACCCGAGAACTCGGACTGGAACGCCTCCGCCGACTTCCCCGCCCATTGCAGAACCGCGTCCTCGTCCGCCATCCCCTTGATCAGCCGCAACGCGTCCGACACGTCATCGGCGAAATCGAGCAGATCCTTCGACAGCTTCCGCACCCGGTCCGGATCACCCGGCGTCGGATCCTTGTCCAGATCCAGCACATGCCAGTCACCCGGCCGATTCCCCGCCATGCCGCAACCCCCGTCACGCCCGCCTCAACAACACCCGTACGCACGAGCGAACTTACAGGGAACACCGGTTTGGTACGACGACCGCGACGCGGAATGGAATCAGGGACGGGGCCGACCCATGGCACCGCGACCACGGAACCGCTTCTGCCGGCGTCACCGAGACCGATCCGGCCGGGGTCCATGCATCACTTCCCCTGATCACAGCGCCGGTTGGGGCCGTAGCCTCGTCCTCATGTCCCGCACCACTCCCCCGCGGCCCCTCGACGTCACCGCGCTGTTCCCCGAGCTCGCACCGCTGGCTCGTACCGCCGTGCGGTTGCATCCGCGTCCGGGTGCGCCGACGGTCGCGGACAGTTCGATCGGCGGTCCCCTGCTGTGGCCCGCCGACGAGCCGTGGCCGACCTGCGCGGACCACGACGCGCCCACGCACCGCGGTCTCGTCCCCGACGACGTACGGCAGCGGCGGCGCATCCTCGCCGACGCCTGGACCCGGCCGCGCGCGGAGGGAGCGGACCTGCTCACCGCGGAGGAGCGCGTGATCGTCGACCGGGCGGGAGCCAAGGAGCCGATACCGCAGGACGGCCCGGTCCCGCTCATCCCCGTGGCCCAGCTCTACGCCGCCGACATCCCCGCGCTGCCCCGCCCGGCCGGCACCGACCTGCTCCAGGTGCTCTGGTGCCCGTTCGACCACGACGAGGACCACCTCCCCGCCGCCGAGCTGTACTGGCGGGCCTCCGCCGCCGTCACCGACCCGCTCCCCGCGGCCCCCGACCCCTCGGTGATCGGCAACAGCGACTACCTGCCCGAGCCCTGCCTGCTCCACCCCGAGACGGTCACCGAGTACCCGGCCCCGCACGAACTGCCCGAGGAACTGGCGGACCGGATCGAGGCGTGGGAGGAGGAACAGAACCCGGACGCCGAGGACGGCATCGAGGTCGTCGACTACCAGTACGACCTCAGCGTCGCCCCCGGCTGCAAGCTCGGCGGCCACGGCCCCTGGAGCTTCAGCGACCCGTTCCCGATGTCCTGCCCCGAGTGCGGCTCGGACGTGCGCCCCCTGCTCACCGTCGACGGCTCCGAATGGGACGGCGGCACCGGGAGCTGGCGCCCCCTGGAGGACGCCGGCTACGACGGCCTGCACTTCCTCGGCCCGGCCTGCGCCACCCGGCTCGACATCGGCCGCAGCTACAGCATGCAGATCTACGTGTGCGTGGCCTCGTACGACCATCCGCACGTGCAGAACATGCAGTAGCCGGTCTCCGGGCGGACCTCAGAGCGGCGCGAGCAACCGCTCCAGTTCCGCGTCGTACGCCCTGTATCCCGCCTTGCCGTACTCCGGCGCACCGGAGTCCGGACGCAGGGTGCCCGGCAGACGGGCCACCCGCCACATACGGAACACGCCCTCCGGAGCGCTGCGCCCGGCGTCGCCCACGAGCTCACAGGCGATACGGGTGACCCCGGCCGCCAGGTCCCCGCCCTCCTCGGCGTCCACCCCGGCCGCGATGCCGGCGGTCACCAAGGCGTCCAGCAGGTTGACCAGTTGGAGGTCCGCGCCCATCCGGCACATCCGGCGCACCATCGGCGGAGCCGCCAGATACGCGGGGTCGTCCGCCGACTCCGGGTCCCAGGTGATGCCCGCCGACCAGAGCAGCATGAACGGCGCCTCGACCGGGTGCTCGCGCAGGTACCCCAGCTCGTCCGAGATGGCCATGACAGGGTCGTCGAACCGACCGATCGTCCGGACCGCCGCCATGATCCGGGCGATGTCCTCGCCCCTGGGCGTCAGGAATGCCTCCACCGAGGCCTCTGCCAGATCCCAGGTACCGGTGTGGTTCACCGCGCCGATCTCGACGATTCCGCCCAGGGCGGCGAACACGGTACGGGCGTAGCTCTGCGGGTGGATCTCCGCTCCCCCGGTCAACTCTGAGCGGCGAACCCGACGAACGCCGTCCAGGCCGCGGGGGCCATGGCCAGCCGGGCGCCGCCCGGGTTCTTGGAGTCTCGGATGTGGATCGTGGTGGGGGTGGGGGCCATTTCGACGCAGTCACTGGGGTTGCTGCTGTCGCTGTAGCTGCTCTTGCGCCACTCCAGAGCGACTTCGACACAGTCGCCGGCTTCGCTGCTGCTGCTGTAGCTGCTCTTGAACCACATCAGCCCCGAGGGGTTCTCGGGGGAGGTCACATGGATCATGTCTCTCCCAGCACTTGCTCGATGAAGGTCAACGACTCCCTCGGGGTGAGGGCTTGGGCCCTGATGATGCCGTACCTCAATTCGAGAATCCGGAGCTGCCTCGGGTCAGAGACCGGGCGCCCGTTGAACTCGTCGTCGGTACGTCCCACTGCCGTGCCGTCCCCGAACTTCAGCACCTGAATCCGCCCAGCCGCACCCGGATGATCGGCTCGCGCAATGGGCATCACTTGGAGCTCGACATGCGTCAACTGAGCTACCTCCAGCAGGTGTTCGAGCTGCCGCCGGAGCACCATTGTGCCTCCGACCGGACGACGCAGGGTCACCTCTTCCTGTACGAAGCTGAATTCCGGCGCGGGCGAGCGGTCAAAAACGGACTGCCTGGCCGTGCGCGCGGCCACAGCCCGTTCCAACTCATCCTGCGACAGCGTGGGCCTCCATGTGCCGAACAGTGCCCGCGCGTACTCCTCCGTCTGCAACAACCCATGGATGTTGTGGTTGCTGTACAGCAGCAGCTCGACCGCCCGCTCCTCCAGCATCTTCAGCTCGCGGATCTTCTTCGGGTACCGGGCCTTCTCCATGTCCTCCTTGAACGCCCGGAGACGTCCGCCCGCGTGCAGGACGTCGTCCGCGCGGTCCAGGAAGTCCGCCCGGGGAATCCGGGCGCCGCGCTCCACCTTGCGGACCAGGTCCTCCCCGTACCCGATGGCCCGCCCGAACTCGACCACCCGCATCCCGGCCGCCTCCCGCCAGAGCCTGACCTGGCGACCGGTCGCCTCGACCACCGGGGCGATCTCGTCCTCGGGGCTCACGTCCCACCCCGGCTCGTCCGCGCTCTCATTGCTCACACCCACCCACCTCCAACGCCCACCGTTCCCGTACGACACCCAGGACAGCCGGGACAGATCAGGACAACGACCGGACAATGCCGGTACGCACCGGCGTCTTCGCAGCTCACCGTAGGCGGGGTCGGACACGCTGAGTGACGTGAATCAGGAAACCGCCGGGCTCGAAGCCCAACGCGTCGAACCCGTCCGCAACTTCAGCGTGCTGCTGTCCCCCACGCCACGCGGCGCCCGTCTGGGGAGGCTGCTGGCGACCGAACAACTCCGCGCCTGGGGGTTGCCGTTGAGTCCGGCGGACCAGATCGTCGCCGAGCTCGCGACCAACGCGGCGACGCACGGCCGGGTACCGGGACGGGACTTCCGCCTCACGCTGTACGTCGTCGGCGACACCCTCCGCATCGAGGTGACGGACACCGTGGGTGACCGGCTTCCCCGACTCGGTGTGCCAGGGGCCGACATCGAGTCGGGCCGCGGCCTGCTCCTCGTGAACGCGTTCGCGGACCGTTGGGGCGTGACACCAGGGCCCACCCCGCGCAAGACCGTCTGGGCCGAACTGTCGCTCGCGTCAGAGGGATCCGCCCCGGCACCCACCGGATCGCGGAATGTCACGGTGTCGCACCCGAGGCCGTGAGAGCCGCGCTGACCTCGGGCCCGCCCCGGGAGCCGCTGCGACACCCGGCGGGCGTCACTGCAGACGCCGGTCCGGTCTCCCGGAGGCCGCCTGGCTTGGATCGGGACGAAGCCTTCGACTTTCGCGGCGCCGGCCCGGGGCACGGCGAAGGGGGCCGGAGCCCCGGGCCCGTGTCGACAACCCCGAGCCGCGGACGGTGCCGCGGGAGGACCCGGCCGGGGTCAACAACTCCAACCACACCCAACCGC
>NZ_JBHYXD010000020.1:52835-82834 GCF_042751995.1 Streptomyces sp. NPDC059371
TGTGCGCGAGTGTTTTGCTCCGCCTCAACCACTGCCACTTCCGCGGCGCCGCCCGGCGCCCCGGGTTTGGGCGTGACGGCGCGCGCCGCCTCGACCCCCCCCTTCCCGGAGTCCGGTCCGGCGGATGACGCGGCCGGGTCAGATCAGACCCTGCTCCAGCATCGCGCCCGCGACCCGCTCGAAGCCCGCGATGTTCGCGCCGCTGACGTAGTCGCCCGGGACGCCGTAGCGCTCGGCGGTCTCGTGGCAGATGGCGTGAATGTTGTTCATGATGCCGGTCAGCTCGTCCTCGACCCGCTCACGGGACCACGAGGTGCGGGCGTGGTTCTGGCTCATCTCCAGCGCGCTGACCGCGACACCGCCCGCGTTGGCCGCCTTGCCGGGGCCGAAGGCGACGCCCGCCTTCTGGAAGAGGTGCACCGCCTCGGGGGTGGTGGGCATGTTGGCGCCCTCGGAGACCGCCTTGACGCCGTTGCCGATCAGCGTGGCCGCCGCGCCCGCGTCCAGCTCGTTCTGGGTGGCCGAGGGCAGCGCGACATCGCCCGGCACGTCCCACACGCTGCCGTTCGCGACGAACCGCGCCGAGGCGCCGCGCCGCGCCGCGTAGTCGGCGACCCGGCCGCGCTCGACCTCCTTGATCTGCTTGAGCAGCTGGACGTCGATGCCCTTGTCGTCGACGACGTAGCCGGTCGAGTCGGAGCAGGTCACCGGGTTGGCACCGAGCGCGGTGAGCTTCTCGATGGTGTACGTGGCGACGTTGCCGGAGCCGGAGACGACCACGGTCTGGCCCTCCAGGTCCTCGCCGCGCTCCCGCAGCATGGCGGCGGCGAACAAAACGTTGCCGTAGCCGGTCGCCTCGGGCCGGATCAGCGAACCGCCCCAGTGCGTGCCCTTGCCGGTCAGGACACCGGCCTCCCAGCGGTTGGTGATGCGCCGGTACTGGCCGAACAGGTAGCCGATCTCGCGGCCGCCCACGCCGATGTCGCCCGCCGGCACGTCCGTGTGCTCGCCGATGTGCCGGTACAGCTCCGTCATGAACGACTGGCAGAACCGCATGACCTCGTCGTCCGACCTGCCGCGCGGGTCGAAGTCGCTGCCGCCCTTGCCGCCGCCGATGCCGAGACCGGTCAGGGCGTTCTTGAAGATCTGCTCGAAGCCGAGGAACTTCACGATGCCGAGGTTCACCGACGGGTGGAACCGCAGACCGCCCTTGTACGGGCCGAGCGCGCTGTTGAACTCCACGCGATAGCCGCGGTTGATGTGGACCTTGCCGTGGTCGTCCTGCCACGGGACACGGAAGATGATCTGCCGCTCGGGCTCCACCAGCCGTTCGACAAGGGCCGCGTCCGCGAACTCCGGACGCTGCGAGAGGGCCGGAGCCAGCGTTTCGAGCACCTCGTGCGCGGCCTGGAGGAACTCGGGCTGCGCCGGATTGCGCCGCTCGATGTCGGCGAGCAAGGAGGCGATACGGCTCTTCGTGTCGGGGCGGGTCACCTGGGGTCCCTTCATACAGGGCCGCCGGAACGGCTGACCGGGGTCGGTTCGCCCGGTCGGTTCCGGCGGCAGCGGTGCGCAGAGCGGTCGGGCCCCCGCCCGGGAGCGGGAGACCGTCCCTACAGTCTTCCTCCTCAATTACGGATGCGTTACGTGATTCTTTCGACACGCGCCAAGATTCGTTTTACCTGGATGGATCGACGTGATTCCGCAACCGCGTTCGAGCTTCGTATACGAATTCGGTCGCTCCGTGAGACGAGCCGGGCATGCGAAAGGGCCCGTACGACCGAAGTCGTACGGGCCCTCTCAAGGAGCTCGTGAAGGAGCTACCAGGTCAGATCAACTTACTTCGTGATCTTGATGACCTGGCCGGCGCCCACGGTCCGGCCACCCTCACGGATGGCGAACTTCAGGCCCTCTTCCATGGCGACGGGCTGGATGAGCGAAACGGTCATCTCAGTGTTGTCGCCCGGCATGACCATCTCCGTGCCCTCGGGGAGGGTCACAACACCGGTCACGTCAGTCGTACGGAAGTAGAACTGCGGACGGTAGTTGTTGAAGAACGGCGTGTGGCGGCCACCCTCGTCCTTGGACAGGATGTACGCCTGCGCCTCGAACTCGGTGTGCGGCGTGACCGAACCCGGCTTGATGATGACCTGGCCGCGCTCGACGTCCTCGCGCTTGATGCCACGGAGGAGCAGACCGACGTTCTCACCGGCCTGGCCCTCGTCGAGCAGCTTGCGGAACATCTCGATGCCGGTGACCGTGGTCGTGGTCTTGTCCTGCTTGATGCCGATGATGTCAACGGTCTCGTTGACCTTCAGGACACCACGCTCGATACGGCCGGTGACGACCGTACCGCGACCGGTGATCGTGAAGACGTCCTCGACGGGCATGAGGAACGGCTTCTCGGTGTCACGCGGCGGGGTCGGGATGGCCTCGTCGACGGCGGCCATGAGGTCCAGAACGGTCTGGCCCCACTCCTTGTCGCCCTCGAGCGCCTTGAGCGCCGAGACCTTGACGACCGGAAGGTCGTCGCCCGGGAACTCGTACTCGGAGAGGAGCTCACGGACCTCGAGCTCGACGAGCTCCAGGATCTCCTCGTCGTCCACCATGTCGGCCTTGTTCAGGGCGACGACGATGTACGGAACGCCGACCTGGCGGGCCAGGAGCACGTGCTCCTTGGTCTGCGGCATCGGGCCGTCGGTCGCGGCGACGACGAGGATGGCGCCGTCCATCTGCGCCGCACCCGTGATCATGTTCTTGATGTAGTCCGCGTGACCGGGGCAGTCGACGTGGGCGTAGTGACGGCCCTCCGTCTGGTACTCGACGTGCGCGATCGAGATCGTGATACCGCGCTGGCGCTCCTCGGGAGCCTTGTCGATCTGGTCGAAGGCCGAGGCCTCGTTCAGGTCCGGGTACGCGTCGTGCAGCACCTTGGTAATGGCGGCCGTGAGGGTCGTCTTACCGTGGTCGATGTGACCGATGGTGCCGATGTTGACGTGCGGCTTAGTCCGCTCGAACTTTGCCTTCGCCACTGGGGTCCTCCTGCGGAGTGGTTCTGGTACGCCTTACTCATCGGCGCCAGGTGATCTTTGCTGGGATGCCGCCCGCCGGGGTTTTCCCTTCCGGGTGAGCCCCGGCGGTCGGTGTCAAGCCTAAAGCGTGTAAACGGGGTGTGTTACTCGCCCTTGGCCTTCGCGATGATCTCCTCGGCGACGTTCCTGGGAACCTCGGCGTAGGAGTCGAACTGCATCGAGTAGCTGGCGCGACCCGACGTCTTGCTGCGGAGGTCTCCGACATAGCCGAACATCTCCGAGAGGGGCACGAGGCCCTTCACGACGCGAGCGCCGCTGCGCTCCTCCATGGCCTGGATCTGGCCACGGCGGGAGTTGAGGTCGCCGATGACATCGCCCATCGACTCCTCGGGCGTGGTGACCTCGACGGCCATCATCGGCTCGAGGAGCACGGGGGAAGCCTTGCGCGCGGCTTCCTTGAACGCCTGCGAACCGGCGATCTTGAACGCGAGCTCGGAGGAGTCGACCTCGTGGTAGCCACCGTCGAGAAGAATGACGCGGACGCCCGTCATCTCGTAGCCGGCCAGGATGCCGAACTGCATGGCCTCCTGCGCACCGGCGTCCACCGACGGGATGTACTCCCGCGGGATACGGCCACCGGTGACCTTGTTCACGAACTCGTACGCCGGACCATCGGTCTCGGTGATGGGCTCGATCGCGATCTGCACCTTGGCGAACTGACCGGTACCACCGGTCTGCTTCTTGTGGGTGAAGTCGTGACGCTCGACGGTCTTGCGGATCGTCTCACGGTAGGCGACCTGCGGCTTGCCGACGTTGGCCTCGACCCTGAACTCACGCTTCATACGGTCGACCAGCACCTCGAGGTGCAGCTCGCCCATACCGCCGAGGATGGTCTGGCCGGTCTCCTCGTCCGAGTGAACGTGGAAGGAGGGGTCCTCCTCCGCGAGACGCTGGATGGCGACACCCAGCTTCTCCTGGTCACCCTTGGACTTGGGCTCGATGGCGACCTGGATGACCGGCGCCGGGAAGTCCATGGACTCCAGGATCACCGGGTTCTTGTCATCACAGAGCGTCTCACCGGTCGTGGTCTGCTTCAGACCCATCACGGCGACGATGTCGCCGGCGCCCACCGCCTCGATCTCCTCACGCTTGTTCGCGTGCATGCGGTAGATCTTGCCGATGCGCTCCTTCTTGCCCTTGACGGAGTTCAGCACCGCGGTGCCAGTCTCCAGGCGGCCCGAGTAGACCCGGACGAAGGTGAGCTTGCCCAGGTGCGGGTCGCTCATGATCTTGAACGCGAGCGCGGACAGCGGCTCGTCCACGGACGGCTTGCGCTTGACGACCAGCTCCGGGTCCTTCACGTCGTGGCCCTCGATGGCCTCGACGTCAAGCGGAGTCGGCAGGTAGCGCACGACCGCGTCGAGCAGGGGCTGAACGCCCTTGTTCTTGAACGCGGTGCCACAGAACACCGGGGTGACCGTGACGCCCTCGGACTTGCCGGACGCGATGGTGACGCGACGGATCGCGGCGTACAGCTGCTCCTCGGTGGGCTCCTGGCCCTCCAGGAACAGCTCCATGATCTCGTCGTCGTGCTCCGCGACGGTCTCGACGAGCTTGCCGCGGTACTCCTCGGCAGCCTCGGCGTGCGTGGCCGGGATGTCGACGACGTCGTACATCTCGCCCTTGGCGGCCTCGGCCGACCACACGAGCGCCTTCATGCGGACCAGGTCCACAACGCCCTTGAAGTCCATCTCGGCACCGATCGGGAGCTGCATGATGATCGGGACGGCGCCGAGGCGGTCCTTGATCATGTCCACGCAGCGGTGGAACTCGGCGCCGGTGCGGTCCAGCTTGTTCACGAAGCAGATGCGCGGCACGCCGTAACGGTCGGCCTGACGCCACACCGTCTCGGACTGCGGCTCGACACCGGCGACACCGTCGAACACCGTGACGGCACCGTCGAGGACGCGGAGCGAACGCTCCACCTCGACCGTGAAGTCGACGTGCCCCGGGGTGTCGATGATGTTGATCGTGTAGTCGTTGTCCTCAAGCGGCCAGTGACAGGTGGTGGCAGCAGAGGTGATCGTGATGCCACGCTCCTGCTCCTGCTCCATCCAGTCCATCGTGGCGGCGCCGTCGTGGACTTCACCGATCTTGTAGCTGACGCCGGTGTAGAAGAGGATCCGCTCGGTGGTGGTCGTCTTGCCCGCGTCGATGTGAGCCATGATCCCGATGTTGCGGACCCTGGCCAGGTCAAGTGAAGTGGTAGCCATAAGGCTTCAGTCTTCTCTCGGTCTCGATGTGGGTAGCGACTACCAGCGGTAGTGCGCGAAGGCCTTGTTGGACTCGGCCATCTTGTGGGTGTCCTCGCGCTTCTTCACAGCGGCACCAAGGCCGTTGGAGGCGTCGAGAAGCTCGTTGAGCAGACGCTCGGTCATCGTCTTCTCGCGGCGGGCGCGGGAGTAACCGACGAGCCAGCGCAGCGCGAGCGTGTTGGCACGACCGGGCTTGACCTCGATCGGAACCTGGTACGTCGCACCACCGACACGGCGGGACTTGACTTCGAGGGTCGGCTTGATGTTCTCAAGCGCGCGCTTCAGCGTGATGATCGGGTCGTTGCCCGTCTTCTCACGCAGACCCTCCATGGCGCCGTAGACGATGCGCTCGGCGGTGGAGCGCTTGCCGTTCAGCAGCACCTTGTTGATGAGGGAGGTCACCAGAGGGGAACCGTAGACCGGGTCGATGATGACCGGGCGCTTCGGGGCGGGGCCCTTACGAGGCATTTCTACTTCTCCTTCTTGGCGCCGTAGCGGCTGCGGGCCTGCTTGCGGTTCTTGACACCCTGGGTGTCAAGAGAACCGCGGATGATCTTGTAACGAACACCAGGCAGGTCCTTCACACGGCCGCCGCGCACGAGCACGATGGAGTGCTCCTGCAGGTTGTGTCCCTCACCCGGAATGTAAGCCGTGACCTCGATCCCGCTGGTCAGACGCACACGCGCGACCTTACGCAGGGCCGAGTTCGGCTTCTTCGGGGTGGTCGTGAACACACGCGTGCAGACGCCGCGACGCTGGGGCGAACCCTCGAGTGCGGGCGTCTTGTTCTTCTCGACCTTGTCCTGCCGGCCCTTCCGGACCAGCTGCTGGATCGTAGGCACTACTTCTCCGGTTTCTGTGTGCCGAATGGTGAAGCTAACCTGGAACGCCACCGACCCACGCGGTCGGGTGTGTCGAACACTGCGGACCCTCGCCGTGAGGCGAAAAAGGCGCAGATTGCGGTGGCCGCTTACGGCTTCCCTTGCGGTCTGAAGGCACGCACGGGAGCCAGGGCACACCCCAGGCACAAGGTAAGAGCGTACCTACCTCACGGACTTCGGTCAAAACAAATGCCGTGGTGCCCGACACGCCGGACTTCTCCCGATCCATTCTCGGGGCACTTCACACTTGGCGCAGCTTGTCACCGGTTCCGCGATGAAAGTCCCCGATTCGGTTCGCACCGCACACACTGGGTGAGTACGTTGACCCGTTGCCGCGCACCGGTCACTGTGCGTCGGCCACGGGGCCGATCGGGGGACGGGGGATGGACTCATGGCGGCTGCGCCCATAGCCGGGGACGAGAGCCTGGACGACCGGGTGCCGTTCCTGGCACGTCTGGAGGGCGAGGACCGCTCCGCACTGCTGTCTCTCGGGCACGAGCTGTCCTTCATGCCCCGGACGGTGCTCCTGCGTCAGAGCGAACCCTCCTCGCACGTGCTGATCGTGACGCACGGCTGGACGAAGGTGACGGCCGCCGCCGCCAACGGCTACGAGGCGCTGCTCGCGCTGCGCGGCCCCGGGGACATCGTCGGGGAGTCCGCCGCGCTCACCGGCCGGCCGCGCTCCGCGACGGTGACGGCCCTGGAACCGGTCCGCACGGTCGCGCTCGTACGCGAACAGTTCCGGGACTTCCTCGCCCGCTCCCCCGCGGTCTCCTTCGCCCTCCTCGGCCTCACCTCCGACCGCACCCGCGCCGCCGACCGCCGCCGTCTGGAGTTCGCCTCCATGAGCGTCCGCGAGCGCTTCGCGGCGCTCCTGCTCGACCTGGCCCGTACGAACGGCCACCGCACCGAGGGGGGCATCGAACTCTCCGTCCCGCTGAGCAAACAGGAGCTCGCGGGCTCGGTGGGAGCCTCCCGGGAGATGGTCCAGCGTCTGCTGAAGGAGCTCCGGGAGCGGGAAGCGGTACTGACGGGCCGGCGGACGCTGGTGATCCTGCGCATGGACGTCCTGCGGAGGATCGCCGGGCGATGAACCGTCAGACCGTACCGGGACGCGCCGGCGGCCCCTCCCCCGGCGGCCCGCCCGGCGCCGTACCCCCGGCAGCCGGGACTCCCCGTGACCACGGACCACTTCTGTGCACACGGTCACACTTCGAGTGGGACATCCGTCCTCACACCCGTCCCACCGGTGACGCCACGCTGCTTGCCAGGCGAGGCCCCCACCGAAAGGCGACCATGACCGACCCCGTGAGCCGGACGATCCTCCTGCTGGACATCGAGAAGTACAGCGACCGGGACGACGTGGAGCAGGCCTACCTGCGCCGGATGCTGTACGACATCACGGACCGCGCGCTGGAGAGCGCAGGCATCGACGAACGGCTGCGCCTGCGGGCGGACCGCGGCGACTCGGTGATGGAGCTGATCGACGCCAACGCCTCCGTCACGGCACTGCTGCGCACCCTGCTCACCGAGGTGCCCGACCTGCTCCGAGCGGTCAACCGGACAGCGTCCAGCTCGGCCCAGATCCGGCTGCGCGGTGTCGTGGCCACCGGATACGTCGCCGTCGACGAGCACGACGGCTGGGTCGGCTCCGACCTCAACCACGCCTGCCGCCTCCTCGACGCCGCACTGCTGCGCGCCGCTCTGCGGGAGCGGCCGGACGACTTCGCGCTGTGCGTCTCCGAGGGCGTGCACTCCGGGATCGTGCGCCACGACCACCCGGGCATCCCGGCGCAGGACTTCCGCGCGGTGACGGTGGACAGCAAGAACGGACCCCTGCGGGCCTGGCTGCACGGCCCGGTCCCGTACGGGGCGGACGGCCCCAGTGAAAGAGGGGGAGCCCCGGCGCCGGACTGCTCGGGGGAGAGCCCGGCGCCGTGGGCGGACCCCTCCGTACCCCGGGTGGAACCGGCGGCGGCGGAACCGGCGGCCGGGCCCACGCGGCCCGAACAGCCACCGCGGCACCCTCGGCCCCCGCAGCCCGAGCAGCGGCCCGCACAGCCCGCCGCGCCGCCCGGCAACGTCGTCTTCAACTTCGGCGGCGGCTCCCCCAGCTTCGGCGGCAGCCTCGTCGCGGGGGACCAGCACGGAGTGTCCGGCGGGCAGGTCACCGGGGACGTCCACCTGGGCCGGAGCGGGGGTGAGCCCGCGTGACCGTGCCCTCGCCCGCGAACCGGGGCGGCCTCGACGACGTACCACCGCCGGACCCGCCGTGGACACCGGGGCCGCACCCGGACCCCGAGGCGGGCACCGACGCGGGCGAGCCCGAGGAGGACCCGCAGGAGGCCCGGGCCGCACAGCGCGAACTCGTCGCGCACACACCGGGGTTCATCTTCAGCGAGGCCGCGTCCTTCGGCGGCAGCCTGGTCGCCGGGGCCCAGCACGGGGTGTCGGCGGGCGGCTCGGCCCGTGACGTGTTCCTGGGCGGCAAGACGGAGATCCACCACCACGGGACGGCCTCCGCGTCGCAGGCGTACGCCTCCGGCGAGATCCCCCGGCAGGGCCTCGACGCGCTCGCCTCGGTCTTCGTCGAGAGCCCCGCCTTCGCCGCCGCCCTGGCCCGGCTGCGCGACGAGCGCGTCCTCGTCCTCGCCGGCGCCCACTCCACCGGCCGCTACGCCGCCGCGCTCATGCTCCTGCACCGCCTCGGCATGCCCGCCGTGCACGCGCTGTCCGCCGAGACCGGCCCGGCGACCCTGGCCGGACAGCTCACCGCGCCCGGCGGCCACGTCCTGCGCGACCTGCCGCTGAGCCGCAACCGCCCGCTGCGCGACACCCACCTGTACGCGGCCCGCGACCGGCTCGCGAAGACCGGCGGGTATCTCGTCGTGACCCTGGAGAAGTCCCCGTTCCTGCTGGGCGTCAACCCGTCCGTCTGGGAACCCCCGGAGGCGGCCGCGGTGCTGGGCGCCCACCTGGCCGACCTGCGGAAAGAGCCCGGAGACAGCGCCGGTCTGCTCGGCCTCGGCCCCGTCCGCGACTTCCTCGCGCGCGGCGCCCACCGGCCCGCCGAGGTGGCCCGGTTCGCCGTCGAGGTCGCCCGCTACGACGGCGGCGAGGAGGCGGCGGCCCGCCTCGCCGACTTCGGGCACGCGGCCGTCGAGCAGCAGTGCCGGGAATGGCTCAGCGACCCCGAGGCGACCCTGCGCGACAAGGCGTTCCTCATCTCGCTCGCCGTCTTCGACCAGGCGCCCTACGTGCTCGCCGCCGAACTCGCCGACAAGCTGTACGTGCACTTCCAGCGGCACCAGCATCCCGAGCAGCCGCCCGAGATCCCCGTGTTCGGACTCGCCGCCGAAACCCGGCTGGAGCGGGCACGGGCCGAGGGCGAGTTACGCGACGAGGAGACCGACTGGGGTCCGGTGCCGCAGTTCACGGCCCGCTTCAAGAAGGAGAACACCCCGCGGGTGCTGCTCGGCGAGGTCTGGACGGGCCATCCGTCGGCCCGGCCCGCCCTGGTCGCCTGGCTGAAGGAGCTGGCCCGCGACAGCCGTCCGGTCGTCCGGACCCGGGCCGCCGCGGCCGCCGCGCTGCTGGCCCGCGCCGACCTGCCCTCGGCGATGGCGCTGCTGATCGACGGCTGGGCGGTGTCCAAGGCCTTCGGCCCCCGGGTCACCGCCGCGAACACCCTCACCCTCGCCCAGCTCCTCGACGCGCCCGTCGTCCTGCGCCTGCTCACCCAGTGGTGCACGAACCCCCACTGGGCCCGCCGCTGGACCGCGATCCGCGCCTTCGGCCTGCTCACCCCGCTGCGCCCCGACCTCGCCGGCCCGGCGCTCAGCGCCCTCGCCGCCCGGGCCCGCGCCGGAGGCAGCAGCAGGACCGAGTCGAACAACCTGGTCGACTCGACGGCCCTGCTGCTGTCCGTGGGCGCGCGGCGCGGCGAGATGCTCTCCGAACTGGTGCGCCTGCTCCACCACGACACGGCCTCGGTCCGGGCGCTCGCGCTGGCCGCGTTCGTGCGCTCCTGCGACAACGCGGAGGAAGGCGCGTTCGTCGAGTGGTACGCCGACACCGGCATGTACGAGATGGACTCGGCCCGCGACCTCGCCACGCTCTGGCGGACCGCGCTCGGCGACCGGGGGCACACCCGTGGCGCCCTGACCGCCCTGCGCGCCTGGGTACGGCTGGCCGAGCGCCGCGCGGACGTCGCGCAGGCCCTGGAGCTGCTGCTGCCCGCGCTGATCGCCACGGCGGACGACCGCAAGCGGCTGAGCCACGAACTGGCCGGCCTGCCCGCCCAGGACGGCGGCGCGCGCTCACCCGTGGCCGACCGGCTGCTCGGCCTTCTGATCCCCTCCACCCCAGATCCATCGAGAGATCCATCGAGGAGTTGAACCATGGCGGAGTTCCGCCGTCAGCCGGAGTGGCAGCAGAACGCCAACCGGCACACCACGCTCATCGACCCGGTGCTCACCGTGCGGCCCATCGCGCGCTTCGACTACACCGTCCGCCGTGCGGTCACCGCGATCGACCACGCGCTGGTGTTCGTCACCGCGAAGGGCACCTACGACGTCTACACACCGCCGCACCGGCCGAGCCGCTCGGACGCGGCCACCCGCCGCTACACCTCCGTCTACGAGGTGGACATGGGCAGCCACCCCGTCCAGCTCGCCGTGGAGATGCCGAGCGACGACGACGCGTTCTCCTTCGGCGCCACGGCCGACCTGACCTGGCGCGTCGCGGACCCGATCGCGTACGTGGCGAGCGGTGAGCGCGACGTGCCGACACGGCTCACCCGCGAACTGCACCAGCTCGCGCGGCCGGTGAGCCGGGCCTTCTCCATCGAGGACAGTCCGGCCGCCGAGCGCGCGGTCCAGCGGGCCGTGGAGGGGGGCGGTTTCGCCGCGGGCATCGGGCTGGCCGTGACCTGTGCCGTACGGCTGCGGCTGGACGACGAGGCCATCGCGCACCGGCGACGGCAGCGGAGCCTGCGCTACGAGTCCGACATGCTCGACCCCGAGCACGAGTACCGGCTCCGGGCGGCCCGGCAGCAGCACGAGCTGGAGATGCTGCGCCAGCAGCAGGACCACCATCTGATCGCCGAGAAGATCAACTTCTACCAGTACCACCTCCAGCACGGAGGCGTCGCGGCCTGGGCCCTGCATCTGTCCCAGCACCCCGAGGACACCAAGATGGTCGTCGGGTCCATCCAGAAGGACCAGTTGTCCATCATCAGGGGGCAGCTCCAGGTCCTCGCCGGGGACAGCCTGGAGGACTTCCAGAAGGCGGAGTCGGCGCGCTCGACCCTGCGGGCCGTCGACGAGCTGATCCAACAGCAGACGCCTCCGGCGCCGCGGGACGGCCAGGGGGCACTGCCCGCCGGGTCGACGCCGGGACAGCCTCAGACACCGCCCCAGCCGCCTTATCCGGGCCAGTCCCCGCACCCCGGCCCGTCCCCCCGGCCCCCGTACGCGGGACAGCCGCCGTACGGCGGGCACGCTCCGTACGCCGGCGGCCCGCCCCCGTACACCGGGCAGCCGCAGACCCCGTACGCGGAAGGCCCTCCGCCGTACGCCGGACAGCCGCCGTACACGGGCGACACGGCCGGACAGCCGCCGTACACGGCCCAGCCTCCGCACACCGGCGACACGGCCGGACAGCCGCCGTACACGGCCCAGCCTCCGCACACCGGCGACACGGCCGGACAGCCGCCATACGCAGCCCAGCCTCCGCACACCGGCGACACGGCCGGACAGCCGCCATACGCAGCCCAGCCTCCGTACACCGGCGACACGGCCGGACAGCCGCCGTACACGGCCCAGCCTCCGCACGCGGGAGGCCGGACTCCGTACGCCGGGGGGCCCGACGGCCGAGCAGCGTACGAACCGCCCGCCGCGACGCCCTACGCCACCGCGGGACCGGCGCCGGCCGTACCTCCCCTGCCCGGCCGCCCCGACGACCCGCGAGCCGCCGTGCCGCCGGACGCCGTTGCGGAGGACGGGCCCGCCTGACCACGCCCGCAGAGGCGCCGTCGGCCGCCCCGCCCACCGGCCGGCGTCCCCGCACAGCCACCAGCCACACCGAAGGAGCCGTCATGTCCCAGCCTCCAGGCCCGGCCCACGAGCCCCCGTACCCGGGAACCCCGTATCCAGGAAGCCCGTACCCAGGAACCCCGTACCCGGGCGCCGCGACCCCGCCACCGGAGTACCCGGTGGCCTCCGCTCCCCCGCCGCAGTACCCCGGCGGACCGGCACCCCAGTACCCGGGCACGGGCGCGACGACAGGGCACCCCCCTCAGTACCCGGGAGCCCCCGGCCCCGGTGGACCGGGCCCGCAGTACCCGGGAGCGGCGGCCGGAAGCCCGGCACCACCCCAGTACCCGGGGGCAGGAGCCGGGAGCCCGGCACCCCAGTACCCCGGAGGCGGGAGCCCGGCACCCCAATACCCCGGAGGCGGGGGCCCCGTGCCCCAGTACCCCGGCAGTCCCTATCCGGGAGCCCCCGGCACCGGCGGACCCGGCCCGCAGTACCCGGGAGCGGCGGCCGGAAGCCCGGCGCCACCCCAGTTCCCCGGGAGCCCGGGGGGCGACCCGCGGTTCGCGGGGGCGCAGCCACAGCCGCGGCCGTTCGTCCCGCGGCAGGCCGTCGCGCCCGACGATCTCGACTACCGCCATGAGGGCTCACGCGTCCATCTCGCGGGCCATCAGCGCGGCGCCGACGCCACCGCCATCGGACAGCTCGCCACCCAGATCCCGGGGGCGCTGGTGAGCCTCGCCGTGGTGTCGGCCCTCGCGCTGGGGATATTCGGCACGGTCGTCGGCTGGCTGGTCATCGTGGCCTGGGTGGCCTCCGGAGCCCTCGTCTTCCACCGGCCCACCGAACTCCGCTTCGCCCGGCACGTGCTCAAACTGCGGACGCCGCTGGCCGAGGAACGCGCCCGGCTGGAGCCGATCTGGCGCGAGGTCACCGCCCGGGCCGGCATCGAGGCGAACACCTACGAGCTGATGGTGGAGAACAGCGACGACCTGAACGCGGTCGCGGTCGCCGGCCACGTCGTCGGCGTCACCACCTACTCCCTCAACCGGATCCCCAGCAGCAACCTCGCCGCCGTACTCGCCCATGAACTCGGCCACCACACCGGCGGTCACGCCTGGGCCGGACTCCTCGGCTACTGGTACTCGCTGCCCGGCCGGCTCGCCTGGGCCTTCACCCGCGGGATGGCCCGGATCGCGCTCGCCGTCGCCGGGGTCTTCTCCGCGGCCGCGACCGGGCTGCTGATCCTCTTCATGGGGATGTTCGTCGTCGCCGGGTTCCTCGTCGCCTGGTACATCACCATCCCCCTCATGGTCGCGCCCTACCTCCTCGCCTGGGCCGGCCGCCTCGGGGAACTGCGCGCCGACCAGCAGTCCGCCGCCCTCGGCTTCGGGCGCGAGATGGCCGAGGTCCTGCACCACTTCCAGGCGGAGGAGGACGCGGCGAAGGCGGCCGCCGTGAGCCAGGGAAAGAAGCTCCACGAGCCCAGCGGCCTCGCCAGGCTGCTGTCCAGCCACCCCGACAACTACACCCGGCTGCGTGCCCTGGAGCCGTACCTCCAGCTCCCGCGCTGAGACCGGAAACGGGAAGCCGGGAACGGAGACCGGGAACGCCGAAGGGCGGTCACCCCCAAACGGGGATGACCGCCCTTCGTACTAGCTAGCGCCTACCGGCAGCCGCTCACTGGTTGTACGGACCGTAGTCGTAGTCCTCCAGCGGGACGGCCTGGCCGGAGCCGGTGCCGAACGGCGAGTAGTCGATGTCGTCGTAGCCGACGGCCGAGTACATCGCGGCCTTGGCCTCCTCGGTCGGCTCGACCCGGATGTTGCGGTAGCGGGACAGACCCGTACCGGCCGGGATGAGCTTACCGATGATGACGTTCTCCTTGAGGCCGATGAGGCTGTCGGACTTGGCGTTGATCGCCGCGTCCGTCAGAACTCGGGTCGTCTCCTGGAAGGAGGCGGCCGACAGCCAGGATTCCGTCGCCAGCGAGGCCTTCGTGATACCCATCAGCTGCGGACGGCCGGAGGCGGGGTGACCGCCCTCGGTGACCACACGACGGTTCTCGGTCTCGAACTTCGAACGCTCGACCAGCTCGCCGGGCAGCAGCTCCGCGTCGCCCGACTCGATGATCGTCACGCGGCGCAGCATCTGCCGGATGATGATCTCGATGTGCTTGTCGTGGATCGACACACCCTGCGAGTTGTAGACCTTCTGGACCTCGCCGACCAGGTGGACCTGGACGGCACGCTGACCCAGGATGCGCAGCACGTCGTGCGGGTTGGTGGCACCCACGGTGAGCTTCTGGCCCACCTCGACGTGCTCGCCCTCGGACACCAGGAGACGGGCGCGCTTCGAGATCGGGAACGCCGTCTCGTCGCTGCCGTCGTCCGGGGTGACGACGAGCTTCTTGGTCTTCTCGGTCTCCTCGATCCGCACGCGGCCGGAGGCCTCGGAGATCGGGGCGACACCCTTCGGCGTACGAGCCTCGAAGAGCTCGACGACACGGGGCAGACCCTGGGTGATGTCGTCACCGGCCACACCACCGGTGTGGAAGGTACGCATCGTCAGCTGGGTACCGGGCTCACCGATGGACTGGGCGGCGATGATGCCGACCGCCTCACCGATGTCGACCAGCTTGCCGGTGGCCAGCGAGCGGCCGTAGCACATGGCGCAGGTGCCGACGGCGGACTCACAGGTCAGGACCGAACGGGTCTTGACCTCCTCGATGCCGTGCTTGACGAGCTCGTCGATGAGGACGTCGCCGAGGTCGGTGTTGGCCGGGGCCAGCACCTTGCCGTCGACGGTGATGTCCTCGGCCAGCGCACGTGCGTACACGCTGGTCTCGACGTTCTCCGTCTTGCGCAGCACGCCGTCCTCGCCACGCTCGGCGATGGCCAGACGCAGACCACGGTCGGTGCCGCAGTCCTCCTCGCGGATGATGACGTCCTGGGAGACGTCGACCAGACGACGGGTGAGGTAACCCGAGTCGGCGGTACGCAGAGCGGTGTCGGCCAGACCCTTACGGGCACCGTGGGTGGAGATGAAGTACTCCAGCACGGACAGACCTTCACGGAAGGACGCCTTGATGGGACGCGGGATCGTCTCGTTCTTGGCGTTGGACACCAGACCACGCATACCGGCGATCTGACGCATCTGCATCATGTTGCCTCGGGCGCCCGAGTTCACCATCATCGAGACCGGGTTGGTCTTCGGGAAGTTCGCGTTCATCGCCTCGGCGACCTCGTTGGTCGCCTTGGTCCAGATCGCGATGAGCTCCTGCGTGCGCTCTTCCTTGGTGATCAGACCACGCTCGTACTGCTTCTGGACCTTCTCGTCCAGGTCCTCGTAGCCCTTGACGATCGCGCGCTTCGCATCCGGAACGACGATGTCGGAGATGGCCACGGTGACGCCGGAACGGGTCGCCCAGAAGAAGCCCGACGCCTTCAGGTTGTCGAGCGTCGCCGCCACGATGACCTTGGGGTAGCGCTCGGCGAGGTCGTTGACGATCTCGGAGAGCTGCTTCTTGCCGACCTCGTAGTCGACGAACGGGTAGTCCTCGGGCAGCAGCTCGTTGAAGAGCGCGCGGCCCAGGGTCGTCCGCAGGCGGAAGGTGTCACCCTGCTGCCACTCCGGGTCGCCCTCCTCCTGCGCCGGCGGGGTCCAGCCGCGCGGCGGGATGGTGCCCACCGGGAAGCGGATGTCCACCTGCGACTGGAGCGAGAGCTCGCCGGCGTCGAACGCCATGATCGCCTCGGCCACGGACGCGAAGGAGCGGTCCTCGCCCTTCACGTTCCGCAGGTCGCCGTCGGTGGTCAGGAAGAACAGACCGAGGACCATGTCCTGGGTCGGCATCGTGACCGGGCGGCCGTCGGCCGGCTTGAGGATGTTGTTCGAGGACAGCATCAGGATGCGGGCCTCGGCCTGCGCCTCCGCGGAGAGCGGCAGGTGCACGGCCATCTGGTCACCGTCGAAGTCCGCGTTGAACGCGGTGCAGACGAGCGGGTGGATCTGGATGGCCTTGCCCTCGACGAGCTGCGGCTCGAAGGCCTGGATGCCGAGGCGGTGCAGCGTGGGCGCACGGTTCAGCAGAACCGGGTGCTCGGCGATGACCTCTTCGAGGACGTCGTACACGACCGTGCGGCCGCGCTCGACCATCCGCTTGGCGCTCTTGATGTTCTGCGCGTGGTTCAGGTCGACCAGGCGCTTCATCACGAACGGCTTGAAGAGCTCCAGCGCCATGGCCTTGGGCAGACCACACTGGTGCAGCTTCAGCTGCGGACCGACGACGATCACGGAACGCGCGGAGTAGTCCACACGCTTGCCGAGCAGGTTCTGACGGAATCGACCCTGCTTGCCCTTCAGCATGTCGCTGAGGGACTTCAGCGGACGGTTGCCGGGGCCCGTGACGGGGCGACCACGACGGCCGTTGTCGAAGAGCGCGTCGACGGCCTCCTGAAGCATGCGCTTCTCGTTGTTCACGATGATCTCGGGGGCACCGAGGTCAAGGAGTCGCTTCAGACGGTTGTTGCGGTTGATCACGCGGCGGTACAGGTCGTTCAGGTCGGAGGTCGCGAAGCGGCCACCGTCCAGCTGCACCATCGGACGCAGGTCCGGCGGGATGACCGGCACGCAGTCGAGCACCATGCCCTTGGGGCTGTTGCTGGTCTGCAGGAACGCGGAGACGACCTTGAGGCGCTTGAGCGCACGGGTCTTCTTCTGGCCCTTGCCGGTGCGGATGATCTCGCGGAGGCGCTCGGCCTCCTCGTCCAGGTCGAAGGACTCCAGGCGCTTCTGCAGCGCCGCGGCACCCATCGAACCGTCGAAGTACGTGCCGAAGCGGTCACGCAGCTCGCGGTAGAGGAGCTCGTCGCCCTCAAGGTCCTGGACCTTGAGGTTCTTGAAGCGGGTCCACACCTCGTCGAGACGGTCGATCTCGCGCTGCGCGCGGTCACGCAGCTGCTTCATCTCACGCTCGGCGCCCTCGCGCACCTTGCGGCGCACGTCGGCCTTGGCGCCCTCGGCCTCCAGCTCGGCCAGGTCGGTCTCGAGCTTCTTGGCGCGGGCTTCGAGGTCGGCGTCGCGGCGGTTCTCGACCTGCTGGCGCTCGACGGAGACGTGGGCCTCCAGTGAGGGCAGGTCGCGGGTGCGGCGCTCCTCGTCGACGTACGTGATCATGTACGCGGCGAAGTAGATGACCTTCTCGAGGTCCTTCGGGGCGAGGTCGAGCAGGTAGCCCAGCCGCGACGGTACGCCCTTGAAGTACCAGATGTGGGTGACGGGAGCGGCGAGCTCGATGTGGCCCATCCGCTCACGGCGCACCTTGGCGCGCGTGACCTCGACGCCACAGCGCTCACAGATGATGCCCTTGAAGCGGACACGCTTGTACTTGCCGCAGTAGCACTCCCAGTCCCGGGTCGGACCGAAGATCTTCTCGCAGAAGAGTCCGTCCTTTTCGGGCTTGAGGGTGCGGTAGTTGATGGTCTCAGGCTTCTTGACCTCGCCGTGGCTCCACTGACGGATGTCGTCAGCGGTGGCCAGACCGATCCGGAGCTCATCGAAGAAGTTGACGTCGAGCACTATGCGTCAATCCCTCTCAGGGTTGTAAGTCTTAGGGGTCTGAAACGGGGGTCCTGGGGCCGGCGGGCCTTGATCACCTTTTCCACAGGTGGCCAAGGCCCGGCCGGACTCCCGTCAGACCTCTTCGACGCTGCTCGGCTCGCGCCGGGACAGGTCGATGCCGAGCTCCTCCGCTGCGCGGAAGACGTCCTCGTCGGTGTCGCGCATCTCGATGGACATGCCGTCCGAGGACAGCACCTCCACGTTGAGGCACAGGGACTGCATCTCCTTGATGAGCACCTTGAAGGACTCGGGGATGCCGGGCTCGGGGATGTTCTCGCCCTTGACGATGGCCTCGTAGACCTTCACGCGGCCGGTCACGTCGTCGGACTTGATCGTCAGCAGCTCCTGGAGGGCGTAAGCGGCGCCGTACGCCTCCAGCGCCCACACCTCCATCTCACCGAAGCGCTGGCCACCGAACTGAGCCTTACCACCCAGCGGCTGCTGGGTGATCATCGAGTACGGACCGGTCGAGCGGGCGTGCAGCTTGTCGTCGACCAGGTGGTGGAGCTTGAGGATGTACATGTACCCGATCGAGACCGGGTCCGGGAACGGCTCACCGGAGCGGCCGTCGAACAGCCTCGCCTTGCCGGACGGGAGGACCAGACGGTCACCGTCGCGGTTGGGCAGGGTGTGCTCGAAGAGACCCGCGAGCTCGTCCTCACGCGCACCGTCGAAGACGGGGGTGGCGACGTTGGTGCCCGGGGCGACCTTGTCGGCCCCGATGGCCTGCAGGCGCTGGGCCCAGTCGTCCGCGAGACCGGAGACGTCCCAGCCGCGGCTGGCGAGCCAGCCGAGGTGGATCTCCAGGACCTGTCCCGGGTTCATTCGGGACGGGACACCGAGCGGGTTGAGGATGATGTCGACCGGGGTGCCGTCCTCCAGGAACGGCATGTCCTCGATCGGCAGGATCTTCGAGATGACACCCTTGTTGCCGTGACGGCCGGCGAGCTTGTCACCGTCCGTGATCTTGCGCTTCTGCGCCACGTAGACACGAACCAGCTGGTTCACGCCCGGCGGCAGCTCGTCGCCCTCTTCGCGGTCGAAGACACGGACGCCGATGACCTTGCCGATCTCGCCGTGCGGGACCTTCAGCGAGGTGTCACGGACCTCACGCGCCTTCTCACCGAAGATCGCGCGCAGCAGGCGCTCCTCCGGCGTCAGCTCGGTCTCGCCCTTGGGCGTGACCTTGCCGACGAGGATGTCGCCGGCGACGACCTCGGCACCGATACGGATGATGCCGCGCTCGTCGAGGTCGGCGAGGACCTCCTCGGAGACGTTCGGGATGTCCCGGGTGATCTCCTCGGGGCCGAGCTTGGTGTCACGGGCGTCGACCTCGTGCTCCTCGATGTGGATCGAGGAGAGGACGTCGTCCTGCACGAGGCGCTGCGACAGGATGATCGCGTCCTCGTAGTTGTGACCCTCCCACGGCATGAACGCCACGAGCAGGTTCTTGCCGAGGGCCATCTCGCCGTCCTCGGTCGCGGGACCGTCGGCCAGGACCTGGCCCTCGATCACGCGGGCGCCCTCGTCCACGACAACCTTCTGGTTGACGGAGGTGCCCTGGTTCGACCGGGAGAACTTGTGCAGGCGGTACGTGGTGTACGTGCCGTCGTCGTTGGCGGTGGTGATGTAGTCCGCGGAGACCTCCTGGACCACACCGTCCTTCTCCGACTTCAGGACGTCACCGGCGTCGACCGCGCAGCGGTACTCCATGCCGGTGCCGACCAGCGGCGCCTCGGACTTGATGAGCGGAACGGCCTGACGCATCATGTTCGCGCCCATGAGGGCACGGTTGGCGTCGTCGTGCTCCAGGAACGGGATCATCGCGGTCGCGACCGACACCATCTGGCGCGGGGAGACGTCCATGTAGTCGACGTCGTCACCGGGGACGTAGTCGACCTCTCCGCCACGACGGCGGACCAGGACGCGGGACTCCTCGAAGCGGAACTCTTCCGTCAGCGGCGCGTTGGCCTGCGCGATGACGAATCGGTCCTCTTCGTCGGCCGTCAGGTAGTCGACCTCGTCGGTGACGAAGCCGCCCGTGACCCTGCGGTACGGGGTCTCGACGAAACCGAACGCGTTGACCCGGCCGTAGGAGGCGAGCGAGCCGATCAGGCCGATGTTCGGGCCTTCAGGGGTCTCGATCGGGCACATGCGGCCGTAGTGCGACGGGTGCACGTCACGGACCTCGAAGCCGGCCCGCTCACGGGAGAGACCACCCGGGCCAAGCGCCGACAGACGGCGCTTGTGGGTGAGACCCGACAGCGGGTTGTTCTGGTCCATGAACTGCGACAGCTGGCTGGTGCCGAAGAACTCCTTGATGGAGGCGACGACCGGCCGGATGTTGATCAGGGTCTGCGGCGTGATCGCCTCGACGTCCTGAGTCGTCATGCGCTCGCGGACGACGCGCTCCATACGAGCCAGACCCGTGCGGACCTGGTTCTGGATGAGCTCGCCGACGTTGCGCAGACGACGGTTGCCGAAGTGGTCGATGTCGTCGGTCTCGACGACGATCGAGGTGCCGTTGTTGCCAACGGTCTCGGTCTCACCGGCGTGCAGCTTCACCAGGTACTTGATCGACGAGAGGATGTCCTCGACGGTCAGGACCCCGGCGTCCAGCGGCGCTTCGCCGCCCAGCTTCTTGTTCACCTTGTAGCGGCCGACCTTCGCGAGGTCGTACCGCTTCGAGTTGAAGTAGAGGTTCTCAAGAAGCGTCTGGGCGGCCTCACGGGTCGGCGGTTCGCCCGGACGCAGCTTGCGGTAGATGTCCAGCAGCGCGTCGTCCTGGCCCTGGGTGTGGTCCTTCTCCAGGGTGGCGCGCATGGACTCGTACTCGCCGAACTCCTCGAGGATCTGCTCGGTGGTCCAGCCGAGAGCCTTCAGGAGAACGGTGACGGACTGCTTGCGCTTGCGGTCGATGCGGACACCGACCATGTCGCGCTTGTCGATCTCCATCTCCAGCCAGGCACCCCGGGAGGGGATGACCTTGGCGGAGAAGATGTCCTTGTCGGACGTCTTGTCGATGGAGGAGTCGAAGTAGACACCCGGCGAGCGGACCAGCTGCGACACGACGACACGCTCGGTGCCGTTGATGACGAAGGTGCCCTTGTTGGTCATGAGCGGGAAGTCGCCCATGAAGACCGTCTGGGACTTGATCTCGCCGGTCTCGTTGTTGGTGAACTCGGCGGTGACGAAGAGCGGGGCCGCGTACGTGAAGTCGCGGTCCTTGCACTCGTCGATAGAGTTCTTCGGGGGCTCGAAGCGGTGGTCCCGGAACGTCAGGGACATCGACCCACTGAAGTCCTCGATCGGGGAGATCTCCTCGAAGATCTCCTCCAGACCTGACTTGGTGGGGACGTCCTGTCCGCTGTCCAGAGCCGCCTCGACACGAGCCTTCCACGCGTCGTTGCCGAGCAGCCAGTCGAAGCTCTCGGTTTGCAGCGCAAGAAGGTTCGGAACCTCGAGGGGCTCCTTGATCTTTGCAAAGGAGATGCGCAGCGGGGCGGTGCTGGCGCCGTTGTTCGTATTCGCGGTCGAGGCAGTGCGCGAGGCGGCCAAGAGGGGGTCCTTCCGAGGGCTCGGACTCACTACGCGCGTACCGGTCCCATGTCGGACAAAGCCTCGGACCGTTCCCGATCCGGCCGGATAACGGCCAGGTCAGAGATGGTCCAACAGTCGATGTTCAAACACGGGCATGCCCCTGGTGACGGGCAGGAGGCAGCTAACAGGCAGCGCAAAGGGTCAGTGTAGCCACTAGGCCCACTGATGTCCAGTCCCAGTTTCTTGAGACTCCCACTGTTCTCAACACCTGGTGCAAGCCACGCCCTCAATGCACATCGATACTGCCCTCTTCGTCAGCGATCCATGCCTCGGATACGGATCGTTGTGACGACGCGTCCTGAGAATTGCGCGCTGCGTGCGGTTCGTCAAGGCCCCCCATGCCCAAAGCAAGTGCCGCGATCGTCACGTGCGGCCCGTCTTGCAACCCGTCCCTCTGCCTGTCACAGGTGGTCGGAGGCACAACGAAGATCACCATACTCGTCGCGGCCTCCAGCGCAAGGCTGCCGCTTCAGGGACCCCCTGGAACGCCGAAGAGCGACCACCCAGTTGGGTGATCGCTCTTCAGTGCGTCAGCGTTACAGCGCTACGAGAGCGGCTGTGACAGCTTCACAGGAGTCCTCGGGGGACTCGTCGAGTTACTTGACCTCGACGGAGGCGCCGGCGCCCTTGAGGGACTCGGCAGCCTTCTCGGCGGCCTCCTTGGCGACCTTCTCGAGGACGGGCTTCGGAGCGCCGTCGACGAGGTCCTTGGCCTCCTTCAGGCCCAGCGAGGTGAGCTCACGCACGACCTTGATGACCTGGATCTTCTTCTCGCCGGCACCCGTGAGGATGACGTCGAACTCGTCCTGCTCCTCGACGGCCTCAACGGCGACGGGGCCGACCGGGGCAGCGGCGACCGCGGCGGCGGCGGTGACGTCGAACTTCTCCTCGAAGGCCTTCACGAACTCGGAGAGCTCGATGAGGGTGAGGTTCTCGAACTGCGCGAGCAGCTCTTCCTGGGACAGCTTCGCCATGATGGCGTCCTTCCACTAATTCGGCAGGTGCCGGGATGTACTGGTGAGGCGGGCGTACGTTCGGCCCGCTACGACCGTCGCCTCAGGCGGCGGTCAATGCGCGAGCCGAATTACTCGGCACCGCCCTGCTCGGCCTGCTTGACACGAAGCGCCTCCGCGGTGCGGACGAACTTCGAGGGGAGCGCCTGGAAGAGACGAGCAGTCTGCGTCTGCTTGCCCTTGAAGGCACCCGCCAGCTTGGCGAGCAGAACCTCGCGGGACTCGAGGTCCGCAAGCTTCTTGATCTCGTCGGCGGACAGCGCCTTGCCGTCAAGGACACCGCCCTTGATGACGAGGTTCGGGTTGTCCTTGGCGAAGTCACGAAGACCCTTCGCCGACGTCACCGGGTCACCGGTGATGAAGGCGACCGCCGTCGGACCGTTGAACAGGTCGTCGAGCGAAGAGATCCCGGCCTCGTTGGCCGCAATCTTGGTCAGCGTGTTCTTCACCACGGCGTACTGGGCGTCTTCACCGAGCGAACGGCGCAGCGTCTTGAGCTGCGCCACGGTGAGACCCCGGTACTCGGTCAGCACGGCGGCGTTCGAGCTGCGGAACTGGTCCGCGAGCTCGGCTACCGCGGCAGCCTTGTCGGGCCTTGCCATAGAGCGTCGGCCTCCTTCCGGGTGATGAGGACCGCTCAGAAGGATCCGAACAACAAAAACGCCCCGGCGCAGGCGCACGGGGCGTAGCTCGACCGGATTACTCCGCACGCTGGGCGTACGAACTCCGGGAACACATCCACGGTCACCTGCACGGGTCGTCCGCAGTGCGGATCCTTCGGTCACCCCGTCCTCTTACGAGCACGTGGCAACGACCAGCGGTCTTTGGCTTCTCGAGGAGCGTACGTGAAGGGGACGCCGTCAAGCAAATCCGGCCGAACGGCCCGGCCGCCGGCCGCGTTTCGCGGCCGTCACCGGCCGCGTCCGGCGGACCCGGCGGCGGGGATCAGCCCTCCTGGGCGCCCTTCATCATCTCGGCGAGGTCGACGGTGTCCTTGGCCGGCGGAGCGGTCACGGTCACGGGCTTGTTGTAGTCCAGGAAGGTGATGGTCATGTCGAGCGGACCCTTGTCGGCGGTCCCCCGCATACGGAACTGCTTGGTGTGGTCGTCGCCGTCGATCCACATGTCCATCGTGATCGCGTCGATGCCCATCTTGGTGTACTGGTCGAGGGCCTTCTCCCGCTTCTCGCGCGTGGCCTTGTCCTGGCTCTTGAGCGACTTGCGGAACGCGTCCAGGGGGACCGTCCCCTTGTAGTGCGTGGTCTTCACGCCCTCGACGGTCTCGGTCCCGACCTTCTTCACGTCCTTGGAGCCGGTGAGGAGGGTGGACTCGGCGGCGGGGTTCTTGTCGGCCTGTCCGCCGCCGAGCTGGCTCGCGTTCAGTTCCTTGTCGGCGCCCAGGGCGGACATGTCGAACTTGATCCAGCTCTTGCCGTCCATCTCCTTGGCGGCCTGGGCGCCCCCGCCGATGTACATCGCGTTGTTCACGAGCCGGATCTCGACCGGGCCGTCGGTGGCCTGGTCCTCGGCGGTCATCTTCATGCTCATGGCCAGCGGCTTCATACTCATCGCCGCCTCACCGCTGACGCGGCCCTCCCCCGGAACCTTGCCGGTCATCCGGTAGCGGAGCGAGGTGATGTCGTCGGTCTTCTTCGCCGCCTTCGCCACGGCCGCGGCGGGCGTCAGCGCGGGCGACTCCTCAGCGCCACCCTTCGAACAGCCCACCGCTCCCCCGCCGAGGACCAGCGCCGCGAGGGCCGCGCCGGTCGCCCGGCGCCCTGCCGAAGTGCTCACAGAAAGCTTCAAGGTTCCCCCCAAGGAACAGATGCATGATTCACAGATCCGGCGCGAGCGTAGCCCAGACCCGTTCGGATGATCACCTGAGTTTCGGGCGACTCCGGGCTCAGGAGGGGGAGTCGGTACCCGAGCCGCTCGCGGTGTCACCGCTGCCGGGCGTCAGGCCCTGCTTCTTCAGGATGTCCTTGAAGTCGGTGGTGTCACCGGCCGGGGGCGCGACGGCGGAGACCTTCACGCCGTAGTCGCTGTAGTACGTCGTGGAGGACATCGTGCCGCTCGCCATCGCGGCCTTGGAGACGGCCTTGACGAGCAGGTCCTCGGCGTCGACCCAGATGTCGACGTCCTCGGTGGTGATGCCGGCCTGGTTGAACTGCTTCTTCATGTCGGAGAGCTGGCTCGCGGTGAGGTGGGAGCTCCGGGCCGCGAGGTCGCTGACGTCCACCGTGCCCGCGTAGTGCGTGGTCCTCTTGCCGCGGACCGTCTCCTCGCCGACCTTCTTCACGTCGCCGGAGGCCAGCAGGAGCTTCACCGACTGGTTCGGCGAGCTGTTCTGCATCTGGTCCTTCAGGAGCGCGCCGGAGCCGCCCCCGAGCTTCGCCAGGTCGTCGTACCCGTACCGGATCCAGTGCGTGCCGCCCACCTGCCGGGCGTAGGCGTCGCCCATCTTCGCGTAGTAGGCGTCGGACAGATAGCGGGCCTCCATGGAGTCGCTGCCCATCTGGCGCATCGTGTCGGCCATCGTGCCGCCGGTGTACGTGATCGTCATGTCGCCGGTGAAGCCGTCGCCCCAGGCCATGACGCCGCCCGACTTCATGGACATCAGCGTGCCCAGGGTCGTCGTGGACTCGATCCTCGCGGAGTCCGCGCCGTCGGTGGACCTCTCCGCGGAGCGCAGGGCCGCGACGGGACTGACACGCGTGGCGCTCTTGTGGCCGGCCTTGTCGCCCTTGCCCGAACTCCCGGAGGAGTCGGAGGAGTTGCAGGCCGCCACCCCCGCCAGCGCCGTCGTCAGCACGATCGAGACACTCACACGGCGGACCATGGTGCTCTTCATTCGTCCCCACCCCTATGCGAACTCTGTGAACCGCACGCTAGCGCAGCCCACTGACACTCGTATCCGGATTCCTCCGGGGGCAGCTCGCCCCGCGACGGCCGGAAAGACTTCCGCACATGAGGACGGGCCCCGCACCTCGAAAGGTTGCGGGGCCCGTTCAGATACGCGTGCGCGACGCGGTCACCGGGGTGAGCGAAGGGCTCAGACGGCGGCCGGGTCCTCCTCGACGAGGAGGTTGCGGGTGCGGTTGGGGTCGACGGGGACGCCGGGGCCGATCGTCGAGCTGAACGCGGCCTTCTTGATGTAGCGACCCTTGGCGGCCGACGGCTTCAGACGAAGGATCTCGTCGAGGGCCGCACCGTAGTTCTCCACCAGCTGGGTGTCGTCGAAGGACACCTTGCCGATGATGAAGTGCAGGTTCGAGTGCTTGTCGACGCGGAACTCGATCTTGCCACCCTTGATCTCGGTGACAGCCTTGGCGACGTCGGGGGTCACGGTGCCGGTCTTGGGGTTCGGCATGAGACCACGGGGACCGAGCACGCGGCCGAGGCGGCCGACCTTGCCCATGAGGTCCGGGGTGGCGACGACGGCGTCGAAGTCCAGACGGCCCTTCGCGACCTCGTCGATCAGTTCGTCGGAGCCGACGATGTCGGCTCCGGCGGCCTCCGCGGCCGCAGCACGGTCACCGGTCGCGAAGACCAGGACCCGGGCGGTCTTGCCGGTGCCGTGCGGCAGGTTCACGGTGCCACGGACCATCTGGTCGGCCTTGCGCGGGTCGACACCCAGGCGGAAGGCGACCTCGACGGTGCCGTCGTACTTGCTCGTGGAGGTCTCCTTGGCGAGACGGACGGCCTCGAGCGGGGCGTACAGCTTCGCCCGGTCGATCTTGGCGTCCGCAGCGCGGAGAGACTTGCTGCGCTTGCTCACTACTGCTCCTGATGTGTTCTGAGGAGTCGTGGTGTGGGCCGAGCAGGCCCTGCCACGTGCGGCCGGAGCCGCAGGTTCCTACGAAGGTGGGTGTCAGCCCTCGACCGTGATGCCCATGGAACGGGCGGTGCCGGCGATGATCTTCGACGCGGCGTCCAGGTCGTTGGCGTTGAGGTCGGGCATCTTGGTCGTGGCGATCTCACGGACCTGCGCCTGGCTGATCTTGGCGACCTTGGTCTTGTGCGGCTCGCCGGAGCCCTTCTCGACACCCGCGGCCTTGAGGATCATCTTGGCGGCCGGCGGAGTCTTGGTGACGAAGGTGAAGGAGCGGTCTTCGTAGACCGTGATCTCCACCGGGATCACCCAGCCACGCTGCGACTCGGTCGCGGCGTTGTAGGCCTTGCAGAACTCCATGATGTTGACGCCGTGCTGACCGAGCGCGGGGCCGACCGGCGGGGCCGGGTTCGCCGCACCGGCGTTGATCTGGAGCTTGATGAGCCCCGTGACCTTCTTCTTCTTGGGAGGCATTCCGGGTCCTCTTTCGTTTTCGCCTACCTACGTCCGAGTCGCCCCGGACGGCTGCCCCCAGTCGGACCAAAGATCCGGATGGAGGCATACCGCACAACGATAACGGGTATCCATGCGCGGCTAAAAACCGAGCAGGTCAGACCGGCTGCGAGAGCCCGTCTGACCTGTTCGGAAGACGTACGTCCAGAAGGAGCTAGTTCTTCTGGATCTGGTCGAAGGAGAGCTCGACCGGGGTCTCGCGGCCGAAGATCTCGACGAGGCCCTTGACCTTCTTCGAGTCGGCGTTGATCTCGTTGATCGTGGCCTGCAGCGTGGCGAACGGACCGTCGGTGACGGTGACCGAGTCGCCGACCTCGAAGTCCAGCACCTGGACCTCGACCTTGCGCTGCGGAGCGGGCTTGCCCTCGGCCTCTGCGGCCTCGCGGGCGGCCTTCTCCTCGGCCTCCGGGGCGAGCATCTTGACGATCTCGTCCAGGGTCAGCGGGTACGGGTCGTAGGCGTTGCCCACGAAGCCGGTGACGCCGGGAGTGTTGCGGACGACGCCCCAGGACTCGTTCGTCAGGTCCATACGGACCAGGACGTAGCCCGGGAGCTTGTTCTGCTTGATCGTCTTGCGCTCGCCGTTCTTGATCTGCGCGACCTCTTCCTGCGGCACCTCGGCCTGGAAGATGAAGTCCTCGACGTTCAGCGAGACGGCACGCTGCTCGAGGTTGGTCTTCACGCGGTTCTCGTAACCGGCGTACGTGTGGATGACGTACCACTCGCCGGGGAGCAGGCGCAGTTCCTCGCGCAGGGCGGTCACGGGGTCGACGGGCTCGGCCTCGACTTCGGGCTCGGCCTCTTCGGACGCGTCCTCGTCCTCGTCCTCGACGGACTCGTCCGTGGCGTCCTCGACGTCCTCACCGGACTCGTCCTCGACGTGCAGGGCCGCGTCCTCGGCGCTCTCGCCGGCGGCGGCATCGGCAGCCTCGAACTCGTCCACGACGTCCGCTCCCTCGACGATCTCGAGCTCGTCGTCTACGGACTCGACCGACTCGGAGGAATCGTTCAGGTTCGGGTCAGACACGGTGGCTGCTTCTTCCTGGTTACATGGGGGTGGAACGCGCGAAAGGGGCGCCGGTGACGGCGCCCTTCGCTCTCGGCTCAGCCGAAGACGTACTTGGCGGCGTGGTTGAGCCCATAGTCAATCACGGTGACCAGGCCGATCATGATGACGACGAACACAATCACCACTGTGGTGTAAGTCGTCAGCTGATTGCGAGTCGGCCAGACAACCTTCCGGAGTTCCGCGACGATCTGGCGGTAGAAGGTGGCAAGGCGCTTCAGCGGGCCCTTCTTGGCACGCTTACCGCCCTTGCGGGCCTTCTTCTTGGACTCCGGCGCCTCGGCATCAGGCATGTCGATGGAGCCCACGGCGTCCGTCACTCGTCCTCACCTGATTCCCGGGTCGTGACCGTGCCGCGCCCGGTTGAGCCGCACGGCGGTGCATTGCGGTACGTACATGCGCACACATCCGCGAAAGGAGTGTGTAGCAGGGCCGGAGGGACTTGAACCCCCAACCGCTGGTTTTGGAGACCAGTGCTCTACCAATTGAGCTACGACCCTTTGATTTCCCCCAACGTACCGCATTCGACCGGGTGCTCGGTGTGCACCGGTTGAGCGCGGCCGGTGAAGGCCAACGAGGTGAGAGTGTACGTGGTCCGGAGCCGGGCGTCGAACAGAAAGTGTCGGTACGGGCCCGCCGCGTTGAAGATCCACTGGTGGAGCACGCGGATCCGGACGGATGTTCTGTCCTTGTTCAGTCCGTGAAACCCGTGTGCCGGGGGTGATTCCGGTCTGAAACGATGGGGTCATGAGCCCTGCAACCCCTCCCACCGAGCGCCGGGTCTCCGCCCGAGTCGGCGCGATCTCCGAATCCGCCACCCTCGCCGTGGACGCCAAGGCCAAGGCACTCAAGGCCGCCGGACGTCCGGTGATCGGCTTCGGCGCCGGTGAGCCCGACTTCCCGACCCCGGACTACATCGTCCAGGCCGCCATCGAGGCCTGCTCGAACCCCAAGTACCACCGCTACACGCCGGCAGGCGGGCTTCCCGAGCTGAAGGCCGCGATCGCCGCGAAGACCCTGCGCGACTCCGGCTTCGAGGTGGAGGCCGCCCAGGTCCTGGTCACCAACGGCGGCAAGCAGGCCATCTACGAGGCCTTCGCCGCGATCCTCGACCCGGGCGACGAGGTCATCGTCCCCGCGCCGTACTGGACGACCTACCCGGAGTCCATCCGTCTCGCCGGCGGTGTCCCGGTCGACGTCGTCGCCGACGAGACCACCGGTTACCGCGTCTCGGTCGAGCAGCTCGAGGCCGCCCGCACCGAGAACACCAAGGTGCTGCTCTTCGTCTCCCCGTCCAACCCGACGGGCGCGGTCTACACCCGCGAGCAGATCGAGGAGATCGGCCGCTGGGCCGCCGAGAAGGGCCTGTGGGTCCTGACCGACGAGATCTACGAGCACCTGGTCTACGGCGACGCGGAGTTCCACTCGCTGCCCGTGGTGGTGCCCGAGCTGCGCGACAAGTGCATCGTCGTCAACGGCGTCGCCAAGACGTACGCCATGACCGGCTGGCGCGTGGGCTGGGTCATCGGCCCGAAGGACGTGATCAAGGCCGCGACCAACCTCCAGTCGCACGCCACCTCGAACGTCTCGAACGTGGCCCAGGTCGCCGCGCTCGCCGCCGTCTCCGGCGACCTCACGGCCGTCGCGAAGATGCGCGAGGCCTTCGACCGCCGCCGCAAGACCATCGTGCGCATGCTGAACGAGATCGACGGCGTGCTCTGCCCCGAGCCCGAGGGCGCCTTCTACGCGTACCCCTCGGTGAAGGGCCTCCTCGGCAAGGAGATCCGCGGCAAGCGTCCCGCGGACACCGTCGAGCTGGCCGCGCTCATCCTGGAGGAGGCCGAGGTCGCGGTCGTCCCGGGCGAGGCCTTCGGCACGCCGGGCTACCTGCGGCTGTCGTACGCGCTCGGCGACGAGGACCTCGTCGAGGGCGTCAGCCGGATCCAGAAGCTGCTGGCCGAGGCGACGGACTGACCTCCGGCGTCCTGACGCGCCCTCCGGCGCACCCATGACGTCACCGCGCTCCACGCGCGCGTGCGGGGGGGGGGGGGGGGGGCGGCCCCGCCGGGGGCGGCCCGGGCCGGCGGCGG
>NZ_JBHYXD010000020.1:82844-114959 GCF_042751995.1 Streptomyces sp. NPDC059371
GCGCCGCATGCCCCTCGGGGGCCGGCCCGCCGCGCGCGGCCCACCCATCGCCCCCCGGCGCACCCCGCGCGGGGGGGGGGGCCGCCCACCCCCCCGGGTGGGGCCGGCCCCCGTTCATTCGTTCGAGCAAGCGCCCGATCAGGGAAAGCCCTACCGGCGCGAGCCGCGGGTGGGGCAGGATCTTTGGATGGAGCGCGTACGTGATGTCAGTCAACTTCCTAAGGCCCATCTGCACCTGCACTTCACCGGGTCCATGCGGCCCGGCACCGTGCTGGAGCTCGCCGACAAGTACGGCGTGCGGCTGCCCGAAACACTGACCGAGGCGCTGACCAGCGGGGAACCGCCGAAGCTGCGGGCGACCGACGAACGCGGCTGGTTCCGCTTCCAGCGCCTGTACGACGCCGCGCGGTCCTGCCTGAGAGAGCCCGAGGACATTCAGCGCCTGGTGCGCGAGGCCGCCGAGGAGGACCTGAAGGACGGCTCCGGATGGCTGGAGATCCAGGTCGACCCGACGTCGTACGCCCCGCGCCTGGGCGGTCTGATCCCGGCCCTGGAGGTCATCCTGGACGCGGTCGACTCGGCCGTGCGGGACACCGGGCTCGGGATGCGCGTCCTGGTCGCCGCCAACCGCATGAAGCACCCCCTGGACGCCCGCACGCTGGCCCGGCTCGCCGTGCGCTACGCGGACCGGGGGATCGTCGGTTTCGGGCTCTCCAACGACGAGCGGCGGGGCATGGCGCGGGACTTCGACCGGGCCTTCTCCATCGCCCGGGAGGGCGGGCTGCTGGCCGCGCCCCACGGCGGCGAGCTGACCGGCCCCGCCTCGGTCCGCGACTGCCTGGACGACCTGCACGCCTCCCGGATCGGCCACGGGGTGCGGGCCGCCGAGGACCCGCGACTGCTCAAGCGCCTCGCGGACCGCGGGGTGACCTGTGAAGTCTGCCCCGCCTCGAACGTCGCCCTGGGCGTCTACGAGAAGCACGCCGATGTCCCCCTGCGCACTCTGTTCGAAGCCGGGGTACCGATGGCGCTCGGCGCCGACGACCCGCTGCTCTTCGGTTCCCGGCTCGCCGCCCAGTACGACATCGCCCGCCGCCACCACGCCTTCACGGACCAGGAACTGGCCGAGCTGGCCCGGCAGTCGATCCGCGCCTCGGCCGCGCCCGAGGACGTCCGGGCGAAAATGCTGGCCGGCGTCGACGACTGGCTGACGGCCTAGCCCACTACCAGCCCACTAGAGGGTGTCCGGGGCGCCCGGTGACCCCGTCGTGTCCCCGGATCCCGTGGACCCCGCCCTGTTCCCGGGCGCGATCCCGGCGAGCAGGGTGCGGGCGAGCGCCGGGGCGAAGCTGTCCAGGGGCGGCGGCGTGCCCTCCTGGGTGGCGTCGTAGGCGAACGCCCGCTGCGCGCAGGCCCCGAGGAGGAGGGACGCGGCGGCGTAGGTGTCGGTGTCCGGCTGGACGCGCCCTGCGCGCTGCTCCGCCAGCAGATAGGCGGCGACGCCCCGGATGGGCATGTGCGGGCCCGCGCCCATGGCCCGCATGGCGTCGTCGTGACGGCGCTTGAGCTGCGTCTCCGCGTACAGGGAGGCGGCGATCGGGAAACTCTGCTCGTAGAAGAGGGCCGCCTGGCGGGCGATCTCCGTGAGGTTCTCCTCCAGGGAGTGCTCCCGCGGCTCGGCCGTCAGCCGCTCCAGGAGGGGGCCGAGCTGGGGCAGCCGCTCGTGGAGGACCCGGATGAAGAGCTCTTCCTTGCTCGCGAAGTACTTGTAGAGCGCCGCCTCGGAGCAGCCGGCCGCCCTGGCGATCTCCTTGGTGGTGGCACGGGAGAGGCCGAGCGTGAGCATCAGCTCGTGTGCCGCGTCGAGGATGCGGATCCTGGCCGGCTTCGACGGCGCGGCTTCCGTGGCGGATTTCTGCTGCATGGGGCCCAAGGATTCCATGACATGCCCTGCCGGGCTTGACGGGTGGGTGAGTACTTACTCACTCTAGAGGAAGCAAAGGTGAGTGAACACTCACCCACCTCATCTCCGTCTCATGCGGGAGCAGGTCATGGAACTCACCGTTTTCGGTGCCACCGGAGGCATCGGCCAGGAGATCGTCCGGCAGGCCCTCGGCGCGGGCCACCGGGTCACGGCGGTCGTACGGGATCCCGCGCGGCTCACCGTCACGGGCGCGCGTCTGGAGGTCGTCCGCTCGGACCTCACCGACCCGGAGTCGCTGCGCCCGGCCGTCGCGGGCCGGCACGCGGTCCTGTCCGGTCTCGGCGCGCGCCGCCGCAAGGACGCCGGGGTCGCGGCCCGGCTCACCCGTACGGTCCTCGGCGCCATGGAGGCCGAGCAGGTGCGACGGCTGCTGGTGGTCAGCGCGGGTCCGGTCGGCCCCGCCGCCGAGAAGGACACGCTCGTCGACCGCGCGATGCGGAGTCTGATCTCCGGCATCCTGAAGGACGTCTACGCCGACCTGCGGGAGATGGAGGAGGAGCTCGCGGGCAGCGCCACGGACTGGACCGTCGTCCGGCCGCCCCGCCTCCAGGACAAGCCGCTGACCGGCTCCTACCGCACGGCCGTGGGCGGCTTCCCGCCCAGGGGCCGCTTCATCGCGCGCGCCGACGTGGCCCACGCGATGCTGGCGATGATCGACGCCCCGGAAACCGTGAAGCAGGGGGTGGGCATCGCCTACTAGGGTCGGGCCCCGTCCCGCTGCCTCTCAGAGGCTCGCGGCCTCTCAGAGGCTCGCGTTCACCGTCACCGGTTCGTTGACGAGCGTGATCCCGAAGGCGTCGTGGACTCCGGCGACGACTTCCCGGGCCAGCGCGAGGAGGTCCTCGGTGGTGGCCCCGCCCCGGTTGGTCAGGGCGAGGGTGTGCTTGGTGGAGATCCGGGCGGGCCCGGTTCCGTAGCCCTTGGTGAAGCCCGACTTGTCGATCAGCCAGGCCGCGGAGGTCTTGGTGTGGCCCTCCCCCGCCGCGTACGCCGGCGGTACGGAACCGGCGCCGAGCCGTTCCTCCACGCGCGCGTGGAACGCGGCGAACGCCTCGTCCGTGAGGATCGGGTTGGTGAAGAAGGATCCGGCGGACCAGGTGTCGTGGTCCTCGGGGTCGAGCACCATGCCCTTCCCGGCACGCAGCTTCAGGACCGTCTCGCGGGCGGCGTCGAGGGGCACACGGTCACCGGGCTCCACGCCGAGCGCACGGGCCGTCTCGGCGTACTTGACCGGCGCCGACAGCCCCTCCGCGTCCTCCAGCCCGAAGCGCACCCGCAGCACGACATGGCGCTCGGGGTCCGCCTTGAAGCGGCTGTGGCGGTACGAGAAGCCGCACTCGGCGTTGGTCAGCGTGACCGTCTCGCGCGTCTTCCGGTCGTAGGCGATCACCTCGGTGATCGTCGACGACACTTCCTGGCCGTACGCGCCCACGTTCTGGATCGGTGTCGCACCGGCGGACCCGGGGATGCCCGCGAGGCACTCGATCCCGGCGAGCCCGGCCTCCACGGAACGGGCGACCGCGTCGGTCCACACCTCGCCCGCGGCCAGCTCCAGGCTCGTACCGTCGAGGGAGAAGCCCTCGGTGGCGATGCGCAGGGCGGTCCCGGCGAAGCCCTTGTCGCCGATGACCAGGTTCGATCCGCCGCCGATGAGCAGCAGCGGCGTACCGGCGTCGTCGGCGTCGCGCACGGCGGCGACGACCTCGGCGTCGGTCGTGGCGGTGATCAGCCGGGCGGCCGGGCCGCCGAGCCGGAAGGTGGTCAGCGGGGCGAGCGGGGCATCGTGGAGTTCCTGCACGGGCCCAAGACTACGAGACGGCACCGACTGCTCCGGGCGCACGGGGTCACGCGGGTGCCGGGGTTGCCGGGAGGGGGCGGGGTGTCGGTCGCCGGACACGCACGCGTACGGCCCCGTCCGGGCGGACGGGGCCGTACGCGTGCGGGCCTGATGCTCAGCGGCCGGCGGTCTCCAGCACCGGGGCCGACCCGGCGGAGCCGGACTGGGCCGCGTCCGCCGCGTTCCCCGCGGCGCGGCGCCCGGCCGGGATCGCCAGGGCGGCGATTCCGGCGACGGCCACGACCGCCGAGCCGGTGACCAGCGCGGGCCGCAGTCCGTCCACGAAGGCCTGGCCGGACTCGTATCCGCCCTGGGCGGCGAAGATCGACGACATGATCGCGATGCCGAGCGCGCCGCCCACCTCGCGCAGCGCGTTGTTGGCGCCGGAGGCGATGCCCTGCTCCTTCGGGTGGACGCTGGACATGACCAGGTTGGCGGCCGGGGCGAAGTACAGCGCCATGCCGATACCGCTGATGATCAGAGCGGGCAGCTGAGCGGCGTAGGAGGCGTGGGCGGTGGCCACGACCGCCATGTAGCCGAGGCCGACGGCCTGGAAGAAGAGGCCCGCGGCGACGACCGGTCGGCCGCCGATGCGATCGGACAGGATGCCCGCGATCGGCGCGACGAGCATCGGCATGCCGGTCCAGGGGAGCATCCGCAGCCCCGCCTCGGTCGGCGAGTAGCCGAGCACGCCCTGCATGTACTGGCTGAGCAGGAAGATCGAGCCGAACATCCCGAGGAACATCAGCAGGCTGGCCGCGTTGATCCCGGCGAAGGCGCGGGAGCGGAAGAGCCGCATCGGGAGCATCGGGTTCTTGGCCCGGGTGCCGTGGACGACGAAGCCGACGAGCAGGGCGCCGCCCGCGATCAGGCCGGTCAGGACGAACCCGCTGGTCCAGCCGTCGGCCGGCCCGCGGACCAGTCCGTAGACGATCCCGAAGAGGCCGCCGCTGGCGAGCAGGGTGCCGGGGAAGTCGAGCCGTGCGCCGGCGCCGAACGACTCGGACAGACGCAGTCGGGCGAGCGGGAGCACCGCGAGACCCAGCGGAACGTTCAGCCAGAAGATCCAGTGCCAGGAGACGTGCTCGGTGAGGCTGCCGCCGATGAGGGGCCCAGAGGCGACCGCGAGGCCGTTGACGGCGCCCCAGATCCCGTACGCCATGCCGCGCTTGGCCACGGGGACCGCGGCGGTCAGCAGGGTCAGGGTCAGCGGCATCATGATCGCCGCGCCGACACCCTGGACCGCGCGGGCGGCGATCAGCGAGTCGATGCCGGGAGCCATGGCCGCGGCTGCCGAGGCGCCGGTGAAGATGCTCAGGCCGACCAGGAAGAGCCTGCGGCGGCCGAACCGGTCACCGAGCGCCGCGCCGAACATCAGCAGGACGGCGAAGGTGAGCGTGTAGGCACTCACGGTCCATTCCAGGTCGCCGAGCGCTCCCCCGAGGTCCTTGCGGATGGAGGGCAGGGCGGTGGTGACGACGAGGTTGTCGAGGGCCGCCATGAACCCGGCGACGCTCGTGATGAGAAGGGCCCACACGGCTCCACCGCGACGCGCGGCCGGTTCCAGTACTGCGTCTGCTGTCTTTGTCGTCCGCTGAGACATCGCTCCCCCAGAGCGTCATGTGATCGCCATTGGCGATTAGTTATTGATGACTAACTTTTAAGGCCATGAAAAGGCGCCGAACTCCGCCTTCCCCCCTCGTTACTTCTCCAGCCGGCCCGTGGACCGCGCCGACGGGTAGAGCCCTTCCCAGACCCGGTGCTCGGGCGGGAACCCCATCGCCACCAGGCAGTTGATGAGCATTCCGTACGCCATGAAGGTCGTCGTCTCGCCGGTGTCGGCCCCGAGCGGCACATGCACGGCGTCCCACAGCCGCATCCAGCCGGCCCGGACCGCCTCGCCGAACTCGTGATCGCCGGCCTCCTCGGCCGCCGCCACCGCGACGTACGTCTGCATCTGCATGAGCAGCCGCTCCGGGTGCTCCGCGATGACCTTGACGTAGGCGTTGGCCATGGCATGCAGGGCCTCTTCACCCTCCAGCCCTTCGGCGGCCTCCACCATGGTCTGCCGGGCGAGCTCCATGCAGCGCTCGGCGGCCGCCAGGAAGATCGCCTTCTTGCCCGGGAAGAGCCTGAAGAGGTACGGCTGCGAGACACCCACACGCCGGGCGATCGCCTCGGTGGACGTGCCGTGGTAGCCACCGCGGGCGAACTCGCTCATCGCCGCGCGGACGACGCTCTCGCGCCTCTCCTCTGCGCTCATCCTGACCATGCGACAAAGTTAGTACTCAATCACTAACTACGTCAAGGGTGGGTGTGGAGGGGGAATGCGAGGGTGGGCGCCGGTCTTGGGTGGGCGTTGCTGGGGCGGGTGCCGGTCTTGGCGGGTGCCGGTCTTGGCGGGTGCCGGTCTTGGCGGGTGCCGGTCTTGGCGGGTGCCGGTCTTGGCGGGTGCCGGTCTTGAGCGGGCGCCGCTTGGGGCCGGGCGCCGGTCTTGGGTGGGCGCCGCTTGGGGCGGGCACCGCCTCGGAGCAGGCGCCGGTCTTGAGGCAGGCGCCGGTCTTGGGGCGCACCGCTTTCGGGCAGGCACCGCCTCGGGCGGGCACCGCCTTGGGGCAGGCACCGCCTCGGGGCAGGCACCGCCCTGGGCAGGCACCGATGAGTAAGGGGCGCCCGCCATGGACGGACGCCCCTTACAAGGCTTACGAAGCGTGGATGCCCGTGAGCCACGGCTGTTCTCGGCCGCTCCCGGCCGCTCCCGGCCGAATCCCCGAGGTCAGGCCAGTCGTACGACCGCGCGCGACATCCCCAGGATTTTCTGGCCGCCGCTGGTCGCCGTGAGGTCGACGCGGACGGTGTTGTCGTCGAGCTTGGCGGCGACCTTGCCGCCGACCTCGATGGTGGCGCCCTTGTCGTCGTTCGGGACGACGACGGGCTTGGTGAAGCGAACCCCGTACTCGACGACGGCGGCCGGGTCGCCGACCCAGTCGGTCACCACACGGATCGCCTCGGCCATGGTGAACATGCCGTGCGCGATGACGTCGGGAAGGCCCACCTCGACCGCGAACTTCTCGTTCCAGTGGATCGGGTTGAAGTCGCCGGAAGCCCCCGCGTACTGCACGAGCGTGGCACGCGTCACGGAGAACGTCTGGGGCGGCAGCTCGGTGCCGACCTCGACGTCCGCGTAAGAGATCTTCGCCGCCATGTCAGCCCACCTCCGCCGCGCGGGCCACGAGCTTCGTGACAGCCGTCACGACATGCTCGCCCGCCTCGTCGTGGACCTCGCCACGGACGTCCAGGATGTCGTTGCCCGCGAGGGACTTGATCGACTCGATGGTCGAGGTGACCGTGAGCCGGTCGCCGGCGCGCACCGGACGCGTGTACGCGAACTTCTGGTCGCCGTGCACCACCCGGCTGTAGTCGAGGCCCAGCTGCGGGTCCTTGACGACCTCGCCCGCGGCCTTGAACGTGATGGCGAACACAAAAGTGGGCGGGGCGATCACGTCGGGGTGACCGAGAGCACGTGCGGCCTCGGGGTCCGTGTACGCAGGGTTACTGTCCCCCACGGCCTCCGCGAACTCGCGGATCTTCTCCCGACCGACCTCATAGAGATCGGTGGGCGGGTAGGACCGCCCCACGAAGGACTGGTCGAGCGCCATGGGCTCGGCACCTCCTGGTTGTCTTCGCTGCGCTGATGGTCTTCGCTGCGCGCCTGGTGTTTTCGTCTTCGCCGCGACGGCTGTCTTCGCGCCGCCGGACGCCCTCGCCACGCCGGACGCCTTCGGTGCACCGGGTGTCTTCGGCGCATCGAACGTCTTCGGCACACGTGGCTCGGCCACGACGGCTGTCTTCGGTGCGCCGAGTGTCCTCGGTGCGCCGGGTGTCGCGGTTGCCGCAGCGGGACCGGCCGTTTTGACCGGACGGCCCATCTTCGCTCGGAAACGCCGGTACGCCTATGACGCCCCGGTACGCGCCGGACATCGGTTCCACAACGACGCGAGGCCGCCCCCCGTGAGGGGGACGGCCTCGTGTACGAGCCTGAATTATCGCGTTTCGCGGTGCGCGGTGTGCGCATTGCAACGCGGGCAGTGCTTCTTCATCTCCAGTCGGTCCGGGTCGTTACGCCGGTTCTTCTTGGTGATGTAGTTCCGCTCCTTGCACTCCACGCAGGCCAGCGTGATCTTCGGGCGGACGTCGGTGGCAGCCACAGGAGTGCTCCTTGACGAACGGATGGGACATTAACGCATAGAAGAGTAGCCGATCGAAGGACCGACCCCACAATCGGCTACCGTCAGTAGCGGTGACCGGACTTGAACCGGTGACACAGCGATTATGAGCCGCTTGCTCTACCGACTGAGCTACACCGCTTTGATGGGTTCGGCCCCCGTCTCGCGACGGGAACCTCCCTCACCAGAGCCCCAATACGGAATCGAACCGTAGACCTTCTCCTTACCATGGAGACGCTCTACCGACTGAGCTATTGGGGCGAGCGATGAAGACATTACACGGTCCGCCGCCGATCGCCCAAATCCGTTTCGCGGCACCCGCCCGGGCCTGATCACAGGCGGTTTCCCGGGCGTTCCCGCAAGCCTTCTGGTGCCCCTCGGGACTCCTGGATCACAGGGGGTGACGGCTTTCGGGCCGCCCCGGGCACGGACCTGCGTCGGGCCGATGGTGGCCTGCGCGGGAGCGGCCGCGTACCGGGGCCGAGAGCGGCCGCCGGAGAGCCCGCCGAACGGCGGGCGACGACCGGTCGCGCCGGGCGCGCCCTGGCTGGTCGTGAGCCGGTCGGCCCGTGGGTCATGGGCCGCCGACGAGCCGGCCGACCCCGAACCGGTCACCCGGCGGCCCGTTGGGGATCGCTCCCGAAGAAGGCCGGTCTCGGCCGGTCAGCGGACCACGCCGGTACGACTATTGCGCTCCTCCCTGACCTCGACGGGTCGCCGCCCTAGGCTCGACTCACGCTGCGTGATCTTGTGTCCCCACGCTCCGCAGTCGTCCCTCCCGCAGCCGCCCCCGAGCCACAGGAGCGCGATGCCCGACAGCCAGCAGCAGCCGCCCCACTCCCCCTCGGGACAGACCGACCCGGCCGCTCTCCTGCTGTGCGGGGCGCGGCTCACCGACGGCCGGACCGTGGACGTACGGCTCGGCGGTGGCCGTATCGAGGCGGTCGGCACCGTGGGAAGCCTGGCGGCGGGTGCCTCGGGGGCTCGCGCCGCACGGGTGGACCTCGACGGCTACCTCCTCCTGCCGGCCCCCGCCGAGGCCCACGCGCACAGCGACACGGCCCTGACGGCCGACGGCGAGGGACCTCTCGCGTACGACGACCTGGCGATCCGGCGCCGGGCCACCGAGGCGGCCCTGCTGCAACTCGGACATGGGGCCACGGCGTTGCGGTCCCATGTGCGCGTCGGTGACGTGCAGGGGCTGGACGCCCTGGCGGCGGTGCTCGAGGTACGGCGGTCGTTGCGGGGGCTCGCCGAACTGACGACGGCCGCGATGCCGCGGGTGCTGACCGGGGCGGCCGGCGCCGACGGGCTCGCGATGCTGCGGGACGCCCTGAAGATGGGCGCTTCCGTGGTGGGCGGCTGTCCGGACGCCGACCCCGATCCGACGGGGTACGTCGAGGCCGTCCTGGAACTCGCCTCCGAGCACGGCTGTCCGGTGGATCTGCACACGGACGCCGCCGATCCCGCCCGGTTGGCCCGGCTCGCCGCGATGGCGGGCGGGCTGCGGCCCGGCGTGGCCCTCGGCCCGTGCGGCGGGCTCGGCCGGCTGCCCTCCGAGGTGGCCGCCCGCGCCGCAGACCAACTCGCCGCCGCCGGAGTGACGGTGGTGTGTCTGCCGCAGGGCGGCTGCGGCTCGGCCGACGGGCGCGGCACGGCTCCCGTACGGCTCCTGCGGGCGGCCGGAGTGCGGGTCGCGGCGGGCGGCGGTGCCCTGCGTGACGTGTCCAACCCGGTGGGACGCGGAGACCCGCTGGAGGCGGCGTACTTGCTTGCCTCCCGGTACGGGCTGCACCCCGAGGAGGCGTACGACACGGTGAGTTGTGCCGCCAGAGCCGTCCTCGGGCTGCCCGAGGTGCGCGTGGAGGCAGGGTTCCCGGCCGAGTTGCTCGCCGTACGCGGGGACGGTCTGGCGGGGGTGCTGTCCCTCCCGTACAGCCGCATCGTGATCCACCGGGGGCGCGTGGTGGCACGTACCAGCGCGGTACGGGAGTACTGCGACTCGGCGGCGGACTCCGGTCTCGAACTGCCCCGGCAAGGACGGGAAGAGCCGTCCTGGCCGGGGTTCTGAGGCTCCTGCCGCCCGGTATCCCGCTCCCTGGCTAGAACCCGCCGCCCAAGAAGGCGGTTCCCAGCGGGCTGGAGCCGGGCACCTTGTCGACGGGGATCTCGGTGGCCCCGGCCGGCGCGCTGATGTCACGCGCCTTGGAGAACTTCAGGACGAGGGGCAGCTTGGCCTTCTGCGGGCGGTCGGCGAGAACGGCCAGGTCGACCCTGATCTGCCGGAGGTCGCCGTTCTTCAGGGTGAAGTCGACGGCGGCCTTCCTGTTCGGCGCGTCCTTGAGGTCCTTGGCGGACGGGAGTTCCGCGCCCGCCGGAAGGTCGCCCTGCAGCGGGCGGAGCTTGTCGAAGACGCCGGTGAGCAGGTCGCGGACATTGCCCGTGGCGATGACGTGCTCGACCCCTTCGGCGCCGCCCTTGGTCCGGAACGTGACCTTGTGGCCGATGACACCGCGTACGGCGTCGAGAACCTTCTTCTGGGTCTTCGCGTCGACCTCCCCGCCACCGGCGGCCCCCTTCGAGCCACCCCCGGCGGCCTTCCCCGCCCGCTCCAGCTCCTTGGTGTTCACCTTCACCCAGTCGCCTTCGAGGACCTTCTTGAACTCCTTCTGGCTCGGCGGGAGATCGTCGGCCGTCGGCATGGGCACGCCCATCGCCTGACCGATGGCCTTCATGTCGGTGCGGTAGTACATGAAGTCGCCGATGATCCGGTACTCGACCAGGACACCGCCGGTGCCCGTGATCCTCATGCTCGTACCGACGAGGTCCTTCTCGCCCGAATCCGACAGCGCCTTCCTGGACTTGACGGAGACGTCGACGCGCAGGCCACTGACGAACTTGGCGAACTCCGGCGGAAGTGATTCGTCGGCACCGTCCTCACCCGCGAGAGTGTCGATGGCGGCCGCGTCGGCGTCCAGGTCCAACTGGAAGGCGAGCGACTTCTGTTCACCGAGCCGGGAGACGGCGTGGTCCACCTTCTGCCCGGCTGTGAGGTTCTGGACCGTGCCGCAGGCGGCCGCCGCGGTGAGAAGGACAGCGGTGCAGCCGACCGCGGTGGCGGTCTTGCGTATGGCGGTGATGATGGTCTCCTCTTGCAACGCCGTGCAGGTCCGCACGGCGTTCCTTCGTTCGCGTGTTCACTCGTTCTGACGCGTTCTCGCGGCGATCACCCACGCGTTCACAGTGATCACCCATGTGACACATGAGTCGTCCACAGGGTTGTGCGGCGAACGCGGTCATCCGGGCGTACGGTCGGAAACATGCGCATTGTCATCGCTGGTGGTCATGGTCAGATCGCGCTGCGGCTGGAGCGGCTGCTCTCCGCGCGCGGGGACGAGGTAGCGGGGATCATTCGCCGTGCCGAACAGGGGGACGATCTACGGGCGGCCGGCGCCGAGCCCGTCCTGTGCGACCTGGAATCGGCATCGGTGGAGGAGGTCGCCGCGCATCTGCAGGGCGCGGACGCGGCCGTCTTCGCGGCGGGCGCGGGGCCGGGCAGCGGCGCGGACCGCAAGCAGACAGTGGACAAGGGCGCCGCGATCCTGTTCGCCGACGCCGCCGAGCGCGCGGGCGTACGTCGGCACGTGGTCGTCTCCTCCATGGGCGCGGACCCGGCCCACACAGGTGACGACATCTTCGACGCCTACCTGCGCGCCAAGGGCGAGGCCGACGAATACGTACGCGGCCGCGCGGGCCTGGACTGGACGATCCTGCGCCCCGGCGGCCTGATCGACGACGCCGGAACCGGCCTCGTACGCCTGGAGGCCTCGACCGGCCGCGGCATGATCCCCCGCGACGACGTCGCCGCGGTCCTCGCCGAACTGGTCGACACCCCGGCCACCACCGGCCTGATCCTGGAAGCGATCAGCGGTTCGACACCGATCTCGGTGGCGGTGAAGGCGGTGGCGGGCAACTAGGCGCGGCTTGCGGGGTCGAGTCGACGGTCCCGGCTCTTCGGGACCGACTCCGCGTGGGGCGACTCTTCGGGACCGACTCCATGGAGGGGGCGGCTCTTCGGGGTCTGGCCTTCGGGGTCTGGCTTTCGGGGTCTGGTCCTTCGGGGTCTGGTCCTTCGGGGTCTGCTCAGAACAGGGGGAGCTGGCCGGGGAAGTCGGGAACGGCGTAGCCGTCCAGCGTGGGCTGCGCCGCCCCGATGAACGCCTCCCGGCGCGAACCGGCGCACGAGACCAGTTCCCCGGTCCCCCGCGCGCCGGGCGGATCGTGCCGGGCGAACCGCCCCGCGACGACGGCGATCTCCCGACGGCACTCGGGACAGTTCCTGCGACGCGATGACATGTGATCAGTGTGCCCCGCGGCCCCCGAGTTCCGCCCCGTCGGCCGCAGGCCACCGCCCCGGCCGTCGCAGGCTCATTCCCCAATTCACCCTCGGTCAGAACACACCCCCGAGGAATTCGACGCACGAAAGCAGAATAGAATTGGAACAGGACGGAGAACGGCCGCCCAAAAGCAGCCACCCTGTCACGTCCTGCGAAATCAATTCATCAACGCGGCGCCGGACCGCTGACGGCCGACCCACTCGCCGGGCCGACACCGAACCGGTGGGTCAGACCGACAACCGCGTCGGCGTCGACGCGGACGCCCGTCCGTCCGTCCGTCCGTCCGCCGTCAACGCCTCCGCCTCCGCCTCAACTCCGCATCTCACACAGGCAGTTCATCCACGTAGCGCTTGGCCATCACGAGCGAGACGCCGGGATACTCCTCGCGGACCGCCTTGATCGCGGCGACATCACCCCTGGCCCTGCGGACCCCCTGGATACGCCCCGCGTCGACCTGGCCACGGAACCCTTCGAAGGATCCGTACCTGTCCCAGAAGGCCTTCTTGCGCCTCTTCGCAGCCCGATCCCCCGCGACGAGCATCGCAATACAGATGCCGACCGCGATGAAACCTGCAATTCCCCCGAACATGACTCTCCTTCGCCACTGGTACGCATGATGCCGAGTACGCCCGCCAATTTACCCGCCCACAGACGGAGCCACGCAGGAGCAGGCGACGCCACGGCCGGACCGAAGGAAGCTCGAGGGCAAGTACGCACGCGAGCCCGCGGAATGACGTCGGGTCACATCACCCGCGCCGCCCCCGCGCGAGGCGGGGACATACCCCAGGCCGGATCTCGGTAACCGGCTACCGCCTCGCCCACTGTTACCGGGCGCGCTCGGAGGGGTCGGCGGTGCCGTCACTGCCCTAGGCGCCGCAGGTGATCGAAAGGGAGATCGAGAGGGAGATCGAGAGGGAGACGGCCACCGAGGCGTCCTCCACCCGGTCAGAGCCGAACCGGACCCGGACCGCACACCCGGCAGCGGGCCCGGTGGATCGCGCAGGCCCCAGGGCCGCACCGCCGCGGACACACCGCGGGCGCTCAAACAAAGAGAAACCCCCTCCGATCCACGTTTCCGCAGATCGGAGGGGGTTCACCTACATGTGGCGGCGCCAGGGTTCGAACCTGGGTAGGCTTAGCCGGCAGATTTACAGTCTGCTCCCTTTGGCCGCTCGGGCACACCGCCGGGGTTGCTGCCCCTGAGCCTCGCTCTCGCGGTGCTCTCTGGCAACGACGTAAACGATACCCGATGCTCGGGGATGCTTCGCCACCCAATTGATCGACGCTTGGGGGGAGGGGGTGGCTAGGCTTATGCGGATGCGGCCGGAGGCCTACGCCGGGCTCGACAGCCGCCCCTACGCACCCCGATACAAGGAGCCACAGGACATGGCCGACTCCAGTTTCGACATCGTCTCGAAGGTCGAGCGGCAGGAGGTCGACAACGCCCTCAACCAGACCGCCAAGGAGATCTCGCAGCGCTACGACTTCAAAAACGTCGGCGCCTCCATCTCCTGGTCCGGTGAGAAGATCCTCATGGAGGCGAACTCCGAGGATCGGGTGAAGGCCATCCTCGATGTGTTCGAGACCAAGCTGATCAAGCGCGGCATCTCGCTGAAGTCGCTGGACGCCGGTGAGCCCCAGCTCTCCGGCAAGGAGTACAAGATCTTCGCGACGATCGAGGAGGGCATCTCCCAGGAGAACGCCAAGAAGGTGGCGAAGATCATCCGCGACGAGGGCCCCAAGGCCGTGAAGGCCCAGGTGCAGGGCGAAGAGCTGCGCGTCACCTCGAAGAGCCGCGACGACCTGCAGGCCGTTCAGGCCCTCCTCAAGGGCAAGGACTTCGACTTCGCCCTGCAGTTCGTGAACTACCGGTAGAACGCACGGCAGGCGCCATGAGGTGGCCGCGGACGTGGCCGGCGGTACGAGGAAGGGTGGGCACCCGGGGTGTCCACCCTTTTCGTCTGCCGGCCGCGGTCCCTGCGACGCGGGCTCAGCGGCGCGAGTCGCCGAACAGGACGCGGTAGAGGATCAGCAGTACGAGCGAGCCGCCGATGGCCGCGGCCCAAGTGGCGCCGTCGTAGAAGTGCTTGCTGACGGGGTGGTCCAGCCAGCGGGCGGATATCCAGCCGCCGACGAACGCCCCCACGACACCGATGACGGTCGTTCCGACGAAGCCTCCCGGGTCACGCCCCGGCAGCAGGAACTTGGCGATGGCGCCTGCCAGCAGCCCCAGAATGATCCAGCTGATGATGCCCATGTTCTGAGCCTGCCCTTCCGTTCTGTACTCACGCTGTCGCGGCCCTGTGAATCCGCTCCGTGCGGGCCCTGGCCGCGCTGTCCGTACGCGGTTCGGTCACGCGTCCCGAATGCCGTCTCGGTGCCGTGCCGATGAACAGGACGTCGCCGTGGCCCCCGCCGGTTGCGGTGATCAGTAGGGTGCGGCGTATGACGCCGCCCGGTCCCGAATTGCGCCGCACGCTCGGAGTCGGTGACGCCGTGGTCATCGGGCTCGGCTCGATGATCGGCGCCGGCATCTTCGCCGCGCTCGGCCCGGCCGCGCGGGCGGCCGGATCCGGGCTCCTGCTCGGGCTCGCCGTCGCCGCGGTCGTCGCCTACTGCAACGCGATGTCCTCGGCCCGGCTGGCCGCCCTGTACCCCGCCTCCGGCGGCACGTACGTCTACGGGCGCGAGCGGCTCGGGGTCTTCTGGGGATATCTGGCGGGCTGGTCGTTCATCGTCGGCAAGACGGCCTCCTGCGCGGCGATGGCACTCACCGTGGGCGCGTACGTCTGGCCTTCGCAGGCGCACGCGGTGGCGGTCGCCGCGGTGGTGGCGCTGACCGCCGTGAACTACGGCGGCATGCGAAAGTCGGCCTGGCTGACGCGGGTGATCGTGGCGGTGGTCCTGGCGGTCCTCGCTTCCGTGGTGGTGGGGTGTCTCGGATCCGACGCCTTTGACGCCGGGCGGCTGGGCATCGGTCTGTCGTCCGGCGCGGGCGGGGTGCTTCAGGCGGCCGGGCTGCTCTTCTTCGCGTTCGCCGGGTACGCGCGGATCGCCACGCTCGGCGAGGAGGTACGCGATCCGGCGCGCACCATTCCGCGCGCGATCCCGTTGGCTCTGGGCATCGCGCTCACGGTGTACGCGGCGGTCGCCGTCTCTGTCGTCTCGGTGCTCGGAACGGACGGGCTGGGGCTCGCCGCCGCGCCGCTGGCGGACGCCGTACGGGCGGCCGGACTGCCGGAGCTCGTGCCGATCGTGCGGGTGGGGGCCGCCGTGGCCGCGCTCGGCTCTCTTCTCGCTCTGATCCTGGGTGTCTCGCGGACCACGCTGGCCATGGCCCGCGACCGTCATCTGCCGCACGCCCTCGCCGCCGTCCATCCGCGCTTCCAGGTCCCCCACCGGGCGGAACTGGCGGTCGGCGCCGTGGTCGCCGTGCTGGCCGCGACGCTGGACGTGCGCGGCGCGATCGGTTTCTCCTCCTTCGGCGTGCTGGCGTACTACGCGATCGCCAACGCCTCCGCATGGACACTGAGTCCGGCCCCGGCATCGCGTGCCATGCCGGCGCTGGGCCTCCTCGGCTGCGTGACGCTGGCCTTCGCCCTGCCGGGGGTTTCGGTGGTCGTCGGAGCGGCTGTCCTGGCGGTGGGAGCGGCCGCGTACGGCGTACGGATGTGGGCGGCTTCGCGCTGAGGGCTGTCCTGTGATGCCCTGTGGATCAGCGCGTGGGGTGAGATGCCGTGCGTGGCGGGGTGGACAGTGGTCGCCGTCCCTGGCGTGTTCCGGCGGTCAGGGGCCAGGAGGTCAGGAAGCCCGGGTCGCCGTCGCACGTCTGGGGAAGTCGGGCCAGAGGGGGAGGTCCGCGCCGTCGTTGGACTCCTCGTACCAGCCCGTTCCCTCCAGCCACGCGAGCAGCCAGGTCGCGAGGTCGGGCGCGTCCACGTACCAGGCGTGGTCGGCGCGGTCGGCGTTCGGCTCGAAGAGCAGGACCTTGCCGTCGGGGCTCTGGCAGTCCACGCACGCGTACATTCCGCAGCCCCAGTGGGATATGGGCAGGACGCCCTCGGGCCACGGCCATTCGGGGTCCTTGCGGCCGCTCTCGCGGCTGGCGAGGTACTGCGGAACAACCGCCGGTTCGCCAGACGGCGGACCGTCGAGCAGGGGCAACAGGCCGTATTCCGGACCGAATCCGCCGTCCCCTATCCGGAGGTAGAGGGCGGAGAGCAGTGCCGGCAGGGGGAAGCCGAGGACGGCCTCGGCGCGGGCGACCTCGGCCGGGCCCACGGGCGCGGGGAGAGAAGGCCAGCCCCACGGGCGGGTGTTACGGGCCTCCGTAGCGACCCGTGCCAGCAACTGCTCGATTTCGGTCATGGATTCATGATGCAGCGCGCCACTGACAATCGGGCAGCCTGTGGAAAACCCTCACGCGAGACGGGTCGACCCCGTCCCGGCAAGGAGTGCGGCACGTACTCCCGTGCGGCTAACGCCCGGCGAACGGCTCGTCCGTGCGGACGATTTCGCGTCCCAGCGGGAACAGCGAGATCGGGATGAGCTTGAAGTTGGCGATGCCGAAGGGAATGCCGATGATCGTGATGCACATGGCGATGCCCGTGACGATGTGGGCCAGCGCGAGCCACCAGCCCGCGAGGACGAGCCACAGGACGTTGCCGATGCAGGACGGGGCGCCGGCGTCGTGGCGCTCCACGGTCGTATAGCCGAAGGGCCACAGCGCGTAGATGCCGATACGGAACGCCGCGATGCCGAACGGAATTCCGATGATCGTGATGCACAGGATGAGACCTGCGACGAGGTACCCGAGGAACAGCCAGAAGCCGCTCAGGATGAGCCAAATGACGTTCAGAATTGTCTTCACTGCTGACGACCTGCCATCTGCTCGAGCCGGGCGATGCGCTCCGCCATGGGCGGATGCGTAGAGAACATCTTTGACATTCCCTGTCCCGGGCGGAAGGGGTTAGCGATCATCATGTGGCTCGCGGTCTCGATGCGCGGCTCGGGAGGCAGCGGGAGCTGCTTCGTGCCCGCGTCGAGCTTGCGCAGCGCGCTCGCGAGGGCGAGGGGGTCGCCGGTGAGCTGGGCACCGGACGCGTCCGCCTCGTACTCCCTGGAGCGGCTGATGGCGAGCTGGATGAGGGAGGCGGCGATCGGGCCCAGGATCATCACCAGAAGCAGTCCGAGGATGCCGGGGCCGTCGTCGTCGTTGGACCGGCCGACGGGGATCAGCCAGGCGAAATTGACCAGGAACATGATCACGGAAGCGAGAGCTCCGGCCACGGAAGAGATCAGGATGTCCCGGTTGTAGACGTGACTGAGCTCGTGGCCGATGACACCGCGCAGTTCGCGCTCGTCCAGGATGCGCAGGATGCCCTCGGTGCAGCACACGGCCGCGTTGCGCGGGTTGCGGCCCGTGGCGAAGGCGTTCGGCGCCTCCGTCGGTGAGATGTACAGGCTCGGCATGGGCTGACGGGCCTGCGTCGAGAGATCGCGGACCATGCGGTACAGGGCCGGAGCCTCGAACTCGCTCACCGGGCGGGCGCGCATCGCGCGTAGAGCCAGCTTGTCGCTGTTCCAGTACGCGTACGCGTTCGTACCGATCGCGATGAACAGCGCGACGATCAGGCCTGTGCGCCCGAAGAAGCTGCCGATGACGATGATGAGTGCGGACAGTCCCCCGAGAAGTACGGCTGTCCTGAGCCCATTGTGCCGGCGGTGCACGGTAGCCCTCCAAGTCGTGCGGCGGGGGAACCCTTTGCTTGCTGATGCTCTGCTTCCACTCTTCAGTGGACCCTCCCGTACTGGTCAACGCCAGACGGGAGGCACTAGTTCCCTTGTGCGCACTGCCTGGCGCGTGGGCCGTCCGGGTGATTCGGACGGCCGTTCACGCGCGCGTGTGTCCCTTGAAGAGGCCCTCAGGGAGTGGTGCTTCAGAAGAGTGCGGTCTCCGAGAAGCGGAGGATGAGCTGGGGTGCCCCGGACAGGACGACGCCGAGGACGGCCGTCAGGGCGATGGCCGCGGTGAGCGGGACCGGCACGCGGTGTGTGCCGGTCTCGCCTTCGGGAGCGCGGAAGAGCAGTGCCGTCCACTGGAGGTAGTAGAAGAGCGCGATGACCACGTTGACGGCCATGACGACGGCCAGCCAGCCGAGCCCCGCGTCGACGGCGGACGCGAAGACGGTCACCTTGGCGAAGAGGCCGATGATGCCCGGCGGCAGACCGGCGAGACAGAGCAGGAAGAAGCCGAGGACCAGCGCGGAGAGGGGGCTCTCGGCGTACAGGCCGCGGTAGTCGCTGACGCGGTTCAGGGGGCTTCGGCGGGCCACCAGCGCGGCCACGGCGAAGGCGCCGAGGTTCACGGCGGCGTACATGAGGGCGTACGCGACCGTGGAGCCGATGGCCTGCTGGGCGTCCTTGGAGTAGGCGGCGGCCGCGATCGGGACCAGGAGGTAGCCGGCCTGGCCGACGGAGGACCAGGCGAGCAGCCGCACCGCGCTGTACGCGCGCGTGGACCGCTGCCGCAGGGCGCCGACGTTCCCGACCGTCATGGTGAGGGCCGCCAGGGCAGCCAGCGCCGGACCCCAGACGTCCGCGTACGAGGGGAAGGCGACGACGGTGACGAGGATGAGCCCGGAGAAGCCGACCGCCTTGCCGACGACCGACAGGTACGCCGCGATCGGCAGGGGCGCCCCCACGTAGGTGTCGGGCACCCAGAAGTGGAAGGGCACGGCGGCCGTCTTGAAGGCGAAGCCGACGAGGGTGAGGACGACGCCTGCCTGGGCGAGGGTGTGGAACTGTCCGTCGACGTGCTGGATCCCGTCCGCGATCCGGGTGAGATAGAGGGTGCCTGTCGTCGCGTAGACGAAGCTGACGCCCATCAGGCTGACCGCGGTCGCGGTGACGGAGGACAGGAAGAACTTCAGGGCCGCTTCCGAGGACTTCTTGTCGCCGCGCTTGATGCCGACGAGCGCGAAGGCGGGCAGCGAGGCGACTTCCAGGGCGACGATGAGGGTCGCGAGGTCGCGGGAGGCGGGCAGCAGGGCGGCGCCGGCGGCCGAGGACAGCAGCAGGAACCAGTACTCCCCCTCGGGGAGTTCCCTGTCGGCGTCCTTGAGCGCGGTGACCGACAGCAGGGCGACGAGGAGCGCGCCGCCGAGAACCAGGAGCTGGATCACCAGGGTGAAGCGGTCCGCCACGTAGCTGCAGGTGTCGGTGGCGCCCGTCAGGCAGAACGTGGCCCGGTCGCCGTTCCGCAGGGGCAGCAGCAACAGCGCCGACGCGGCGAGACCGGCGACGGAGGTCCAGCCGAGTACGGCCTTCCGGGCTTCGCCGATGAAGAGATCGGTGACGAGGACGACGAGTCCGACGACCGCCGCGAGGGTGGGCGGCGCGATGGCGAGCCAGTCGACGGACTGGACCAGGGAACTCATCGGGTGCCTCCTGCGAGGAGCTGCTGGACGGCCGGGTCGGTCAGGCCGAGCAGAGCCCGGGGCCACAGACCGGCGACGACGGTGAGGGCGACGAGCGGCGTCCAGGCGGCGAACTCGTAGGCCTGGACGTCGGCGAGCCCGGGCGATTCCCGGGGCGTCGCGCCCATGCAGACGCGGCGGACGACGATGAGCATGTACGCGGCGGTGAGCAGCGTGCCGAACGCGGCGATCGTCATGAAGGTCAGATAGGCGGGGCGGCTGAGGCCGGAGGCGGGCTCGAACGCGCCGAACAGCGCCAGCATCTCGCCCCAGAACCCGGCGAGGCCCGGCAGTCCGAGCGAGGCGACGGCGGCGAAGGCCAGCAGGCCGCCAAGGCGCGGTGCCTTGCCGTACAGCGCGGCGCCGGACTCCTCGGCGAGGCTGTCGAGGTCGGTGGTGCCCGTGCGGTCCTTGAGCGCTCCGACGAGGAAGAAGAGGAGGCCGGTGATGAGGCCGTGGGCGATGTTGGCGAACAGCGCGCCGTTCACGCCGGTCGGGGTCATGGTCGAGATGCCGAGCAGGACGAAGCCCATGTGGCCGACGGAGGAGTAGGCGATGAGCCGCTTGAGGTCGCCCTTCGCGCCCTGCTTGGCGAGGGCCAGGCAGGCCAGGGAACCGTAGATGATCCCGACCACGGCGAACGCGGCGAGGTAGGGGGCGAAGGTCCGGAAGCCGTCCGGTGTGATGGGCAGCAGGATCCGGACGAACCCGTACGTGCCCATCTTCAGCATGACGCCGGCCAGCAGGACCGATCCGACGGTCGGGGCGGCGGTGTGGGCGTCGGGCAGCCAGCTGTGGAACGGCCACATCGGCGTCTTGACCGCGAGCCCGATACCGATCGCCAGAACGGCGGTGACCTGCACGGATGTGCTCAGCGACCGGCCGTTGTCAGTGGCGAGTGCCACCATGTCGAATGTGCCCGCCTTGATTCCGATCAGGAGCAGGCCCAGCAGCATGACGACCGAACCGAGCAGGGTGAAGAGGATGAACTTCCAGGCCGCGGCCTGGCGCTGGGCGCCTCCCCACCGTGCGATGAGGAAGTACATCGGGATGAGCACCGTCTCGAACGCCAGGAAGAACAGCAGCAGATCGAGGACGGCGAAGGTCGCGAGCGTGCCGGACTCGAGGACGAGCAGCAGTGCGACGAACGCCTTCGGGGTCGGGCCCGCGGGCATCTTGAAATAGGAGTAGAGCGCGCAGAGGAAGGTCAGCAGCGCGGTCAGGACCAGAAGGGGGAGGGAAATGCCGTCGACGCCGAGGTGGATCCGCACGTCGAGTGCGGGGATCCAGCTGATGTCCGTCGTGGCCTGCATCTTCGACGGGTGGTCGTGGTCGAAGCCGAGCGCGAGGACGATCGCGGCGATGAGGACCACGCCCGTGACGGTCACGCCGTGCCGCAGCACCGCCTGTTCGGGCGACTTCCCCTTCAGTCCCGGCGGGGCCGGGAGAAGAGCGGCGGCGGCCCCGATGAGCGGGCCGACGACGATCAACGCGAGAAGAATCTGCATCACGGATTCACTGATATCGATCACGCCTGCTCACGCTCCCGTGGCGACGAGGAGGGCGGCGACCACCAGGACGACGGTGCCGGCGAGCAGCGCGCTCACATAGGTCTGCACATTGCCGGTCTGCGCACGCCGTACGGCGGTGCCGAGCCAGCGGGGTAGGGCGCCCGCGCCGCGTACGTAGGTGTCGACGACCTCGCGGTCGAGGAACCGGACGAGCGTGGCTCCGGCCTGGACCGGGCGGACGAACAGCGCGGAGTACACGGTGTCGAGGTGGAAGCCGACGGCCGCGTGGCGGTGCAGCGGGCCGAGCAGCAGCCGGCCCGGGTCCGCCGGGTCGGGCGCCCGGGCTACGTCTCCGTAGACGGGTTCGTGGGAGGCGATGGCCTCGGCCTCGACGTGTCCGGCGTCGGCGTCCGGGTGGGCCGCGACCGCGCCCAGGGGGACGCGGGCCGCCAGAGCGCTGGTGTGCCGCCAGGCTCCGTAGGTGACGATCCCGCCGACCAGGGCGAGTCCTGTGCCGAGCACCGAGGTGGTGAGGACCGGCGTCAGGTCGTGGCCGTCGAACCAGTCGGGCAGCGGGCCGAACGCCAGGCCGAACGCGAGCGAGGGGATGGCGAGCACCCACAGCACGGCCGTCATGGTGACCGGCTGCCTGCCGTGGTCGGGGGCCTCGGCTCCGTGGCCGCGGAAGGCCAGCAGCCACAGCCGGGTCGCGTACGCGGCGGTGAGGACAGCGGTGACCAGGCCGGTGATCAGGACGATCCAGCCCGAAGCACCGGGGGCCTGCTCGGTGTGACCGGTGGCGACGTGCTCGGCGGCGCCGAGGACGGCCTCCTTGGAGAAGAAGCCGCTGAAGGGAGGGATCGCGGCGAGCGCGAGCAGCGCCACGGTCATCGTCCAGAAGGCGTCGGGGACTCGGAGGCGCAGGTCCTTCATCCGGGACATGGCGGCCAGCGAGTTGGTTCCGGAGGCGTGGATGATCACGCCGGCGGCGAGGAACAGCAGCGCCTTGAAGGCGCCGTGCGCGAGGAGGTGGAAGACGGCGGCACCGCGGTCGCCGACGGCGAGGGCACCGGCCATGTAGCCGAGCTGACCGATCGTCGAGTAGGCGAGGACCCGCTTGATGTCGTCCTGGGCGAGTGCCGCGAGTCCCGAACCGACCATCGTGACGCCGGCCATGACGGCGAGGACGACCATCGCGGCCGCGGAGGCCTGGAAGACGGGGAGGAGACGGGCGACGAAGTAGATGCCGGCGGCGACCATCGTCGCGGCGTGGATCAGCGCGGAGACGGGTGTGGGGCCCGCCATCGCGTCGGGCAGCCAGGTGTGCAGCGGGAACAGCGCCGACTTGCCCGCCACGCCCGCGAGGAGCAGCAGGGCGACGACGGTCGGGTGGTGCAGTCCGCCGCTCGCCACGGTGCCCAGGACCGTGGTGATCCGGAACGAGCCGGCGTCGGTGGCCAGCGCGAACAGGCCGATGAGGAAGGGGACGTCGCCGAGCTTGGTGACCAGGAAGGCCTTGAGCGAGGCGGCACGGGCTTCCGGGGTCTCCCAGTAGTGGCCGACCAGGAAGTACGAGCAGATGCCCATGACCTCCCAGCCGACCAGCAGCACCATCAGGTCGCCGGAGTAGACGACGAGCAGCATCGCGGAGGTGAACAGGGAGACGAGAGCGGCGTACGAGGGGTAGCGCGGGTCGTCGCGCAGGTAACCCGTCGAGTAGATCTGCACGCAGGTGGCGACGACGCCGACGAGTACGGCGACGAGGGCGGCGAAGCCGTCGATGTGCAGGCCCAGCTCGATGGGGACCGAGCCGGTCGGGGTGAGTTCGGTGTGCGAGTTGATGGCCAGGCCGCCGCCCTGGTCGACCGCGACCGTCACGGCGAGGGCGAGCGAGGCGAGGACGGGCAGGACCGCGAGCGGGCGGACGAAACCCGGGGCCGTGCGGCCGAGGAGGAGTCCGGCGACGGCACCGAGGAACGGGAGGAGGGGGACGAGGACGGCGAGGGTGGTCGTGGTCACGCGGTGGCCTCAGCCTTCTCGGCCGCGGGGGCGTCGGGGTCGTCGGGGCCGTGGCCCTCGGCGGTGTCGCGGAGCTTGTCGATGTCCGAGGTGCCGCCGTTGCGGTACACGGCGAGGACGATCGCCAGGCCGATGCCGATCTCGGCGGCGGCGATGGCGATCGTGAACAGGGTCAGGGCCTGGCCGGAGTGCAGGGTGTCGCGGGCGGCTTTGGAGAGCCAGACGTCGAAGGCGACGAGGTTCAGGTTGACGGCGTTGAGCATCAGCTCGACGGACATCAGGACCAGGATCGCGTTGCGGCGTGCCAGGACTCCGTACAAGCCCGTGCAGAACAGGAGAGCGGCGAGCACGGCGGGATAGGCGAGGTGCATCAGCGGACACCTTCCTTGTCCTGCTTGCCGTCGCGGCTTCCGGGGACGCGCGGGGTGGCGGCCGACGTGGTCGCCGCGGCGGTGTCCGCCTTCGCCTTGCGGGAGAGGACGATCGCGCCGACCAGGGCGGCGAGGAGGAGGACGGACAGCGCTTCGAAGGGGAGGACCCAGTTCTGGAAGAGGCTCGCTCCGGTCACCTCGGTGGAGCCGGCGGCGGCACCGTTCAGGTCGACCCAGGTCGCGCGGAACGCGTCGACGACGACCCAGACCAGGGTGCCGGCCGAGGTGACGGCGACGGCCAGGGCTGCCCAGCGGTTGCCGGAGTCGGCGTCCGGGGAGCGGCCGATCGGGGCCCTGGTGAGCATGAGACCGAACAGAAGGAGGACGACGACGGAACCGACGTAGATGAGGACCTGTACCCAGGCGATGAACTCGGCCGTCAGCAGGAGGTATTCGACGGCGAGGCCGCCGAGGGCGACCACCAGCCACAGTGCCGCGTGCACGAGCTGCTTGGTGGTGACGGTGACGATCGCGGCGCCGAAGGTGAGCAGGCCGACGAGGAGGAAGGCGATCTCGACGCCGGTCGGGGAGAGGAAGCCGTGGTGATCGGCGGCGACGGTGGTGGCCGCGTGGGCCGCCGTGGCCGTGGCTGCTGCGAAGGTCACGACTGTCCCTCCTGCGGGCCGGAGGAGGGCTTGGCCGGAGACTCCGGCCGGCCGGTCTCCTCGGTCGGGCTCGGCTGGGCCGATTCCTCGGCCCCGGTCGCCCGAGTCGCCCGGGCCGGCCGCTCGGTCTCGGCCTGAGCCGCCTGTTCGGTCTCGGCCTCGGTCTCGGCCTCGGCCTGGGCTGCCTGCTCGGCCTGGGCTGCCTGTTCGGCCGCGAGTTTGTCGGCGGTCTTGCGGGCGGCCGCGAACTCCTTGGGCTCCTCGGCAGCGGGGTCGAGGGCGGGCGGGGCCGGGACGGTCCACATCCACTCACGGAGCTTGTCGCGTTCGTGGGTGAGTTCGTGGATGTCGGTCTCCGCGTACTCGAACTCCGGAGTCCAGAACAGCGCGTCGAAGGGACAGACCTCGATGCAGATACCGCAGTACATGCACAGGGAGAAGTCGATGGCGAAGCGGTCGAGGACGTTGCGGCTGCGCTCGCGGCCGCCCGGGGCGGCGGGCGGGACGGTCTCCTTGTGGGAGTCGATGTAGATGCACCAGTCCGGGCACTCGCGGGCGCACAGCATGCAGACCGTGCAGTTCTCCTCGAAGAGGGCGATGACACCACGGGTGCGGGGCGGGAGTTCGGGCTGGACGTCCGGGTACTGCGCGGTGACGGTCTTCTTCGTCATCGTGCGGAGGGTGACGGCCAGGCCCTTGGCGAGGCCGGAGCCAGGAATGGGGGCCATGGTTACGCGATCACCACCTTGACGATGCCGGTGAGGGCGATCTGGGCGAGGGACAGAGGGACGAGGAGGGTCCAGGAGAGCTTCTGGAGCTGGTCCTCGCGCAGGCGGGGGTAGGTGACGCGGAGCCAGATGACGACGAAGGCGAGGATCGCGGCCTTCAGGAGGGTCCAGACCCAGCCGAGGCCGTCGGCGCCCCAGGGGCCGTGCCAACCGCCCAGGAAGAGGACGGTGGTCAGACCGCACAGGACGACGATTCCGGCGTACTCGGCGAGCAGGAACAGGGCGAAACGCAGGCCCGTGTACTCGGTGTACGCGCCGAAGATGATCTCGGAGTCGGCTACGGGCATGTCGAAGGGGGGCCGTTGGAGTTCGGCGAGGCCGGCGACGAAGAACACGATCGCGCCGACGATCTGCCAGGGCAGCCACCACCACTGGAAGGCGTCCACGATGCCGGGGAGCGAGACCGTGCCCGCCGCCATCGCGACCGAGGCCGCGGTCAGGAGCATCGGGAGCTCGTACGCGAGGAGCTGGGCGGCGGTGCGCAGGCCGCCGAGAAGGGAGAACTTGTTGGCCGACGCCCAGCCCGCCATGAGCGAGCCGAGGACGCCCACGCCCATGACGGCGAGGACGAAGAAGATTCCCGCGTCGACGACCTCGCCGACCGCGCCCTCGCCCGGGCCGATCGGGATGGCGAGGAGGACCAGGAGGTACGGGAGCAGGGCCACCGCGGGGGCGAGCTGGAAGATCCGCCGGTCCGCGCCCGTGGGGACGATGTCCTCCTTCTGCGCGAACTTCACGCCGTCCGCGACGAGCTGGGCCCAGCCGTGGAAGCCGCCCGCGTACATCGGGCCGAGGCGGCCCTGCATGTGGGCCATCACCTTGTGCTCGGTCTGGCCGACGATCAGGGGGAACGTCAGGAACACGGCGAAGACGACGAGGAGGCGTAGGGCGACGTCGAGAGCGTCGTTCACCGCGTACCTCCGGTGGGGTCGTCGGGGCTGGGTGCGGGGTTCGATCCCGGAGCGGGCGTCGCCCCCGAGTCGGTGGATTCCGATTCGGAATCCGCGTCGGGCTCGGACGTCGTCCCTGGTTCGGACGCCGGCTGCGCCTCGGGCTCGGGTTCGGCCTGCGGCGGGGACCCCGGTTCGGGCTTCGCCTCGGAGGTCGGGGCGGCCCCGGCCTCGGGCTCGGGCTCGGGCTCGGGCTGCGCTTGGGGCTCACGCTCGGACACCGGCCGGGGCTCAGGCTCGGACACCGGCTCGGACTCGGACTGATCCCGCGCCTCAGGCTCGGGCGCCGGTTCGGGCGCCGGTTCGGGCGCCGGTTCGGGCGCCGGTTCGGGCTCGGGCTTCGCCTTCGGCTGGTGCTCCGGCCGGTCCGGTTCTGGTTCCGAGTCGTCGAACGCGGGCTTCGGCTGGTGCCAGGGAGCGTCGGAGCTGCGCGGGGCGGCAAGCCTTCTGGCGGGCCTCGTCGCCGAGTCGGGCTCGGCTGCCCGCGAGGCGCCCGTCGGCGCGGCCGGTTCGGTCGCCGGCGTCGGCTCCGTGACAGCGGCCGTTCCCGTCGGCGCGGTCGGCTCGTTCGCGGTCGCCGGTTCGGACGCAGCCCCCGATTCCGTCGGCGCGGTCGGCTTGTTCGCGGTCGCCGGTTCCGACGGAGCCGCCGTTCCCGTCGACGCGGGCGGCTCACTCGCGGGCGACGGCTCGTTCCCTGCCCGCGCCTGCGAGACAGCAGACGGCCGGGAGGTGGGCGTCGGGGCCGGAGCGGCCGGCTGCGGGGCTCGTTGGCTGGCGGAGCCCTGGCTCGCGCTGCGCGATCGGCGTGCGGGGCGTGCGGCACCGGCATCGGCACCGGAGGCGGCACCCGCGGCGGCGGACGCGACGTCCGCTCCCGCGGCACCCGTGCCCGGGGTCGCCGCGTCCAGACCCGTGGCCGGGGTCGCCGCAGCCGAACCCGCGTCCGAACCCGTGGCCGGGGTCGCCGCGTCCGAACCCGTGGCCGGGGTCGCCGTGGTGCCCGCGGGGGCGGTCGGCGTCTGGCCGGCGGAACCCTCTCCTGCCGTGCGGGTCCTGCGGACCGGCCGGTCGCCGGCTGGGCGGGCCGCGCCACGGGCCGGGCGGGACGGAGCCGGGGGGAGCTGGCCCTTGAGCGGGCCCCACTCGTTGGGGTCGGGGACGCCGGGCGGCAGCATCTGACGGCGCCTGGGGCCACCGTGCTCGGACTCGCCGGGCTCCTTCGCGCCGGGCCAGGCCTTGGCGACGCGGGCGGCCAGGACGAAGTCCTTGCGGAGGGGGTGTCCTTCGAAGCCCTCCGGGAGCAGCAGGGGGTCGAGGCCGGGGTGGCCCTCGAATGTCACGCCGAACATCTCGTGCGTCTCGCGCTCGTGCCAGGCGGCACCCGCGTAGACGGAGACCGCCGACGGGAGCGCCGGGGCGGTGTGCGGGACGGTCGTACGGACGAGGAGGCGGTGCAGCGGGGACAGGGCCACGACGTGGGCCGAGACGAGAAAGCCCGTGCCGGGTTCGTCGACGGCGCTCAGCCAGTCGAAGTAGGTGCAGCCCAGGGTGTCACGGGCCGTCTCCAGGGCCGCGATCCAGGAGGCCGGAGGCACGTCGACCGTCAGGACCTCGTACGACTCCTCGGCCGTGGCGTCGGGGCCGAAGAGTTCCTCGGCGGGGCCGGGAAGCCAGCCGACGGTCATCGGTCCTCCTCACCGGGGGCGGCCGGATCCGCGCCCGGGACGCTCGTCGCGGACGGGGCCGGTGGCTGCACCAGGCCGCTCTGGAGCGCGGCGGTGGAGGGGCGCGCCGTGTCGGAACCGTAGCGCTCCCCCAGCGATTCCCGGGCGATCTTCTCCTGGAGCTTGAGGATGCCCTGGAGCAGCGCCTCGGGGCGGGGCGGGCACCCGGGGACGTAGACGTCGACGGGGATGATCTGGTCGACGCCCTTGGTGACGGAGTAGGAGTCCCAGTACGGGCCGCCGCAGTTGGAGCAGGCACCGAAGGAGATGACGTACTTCGGCTCGGGCATCTGCTCGTACAGGCGCTTGACGGCGGGCGCCATCTTGTCCGTGACCGTGCCCGACACGACCATCAGGTCGGCCTGGCGGGGGCCCGGCGCGAACGGGATCACGCCGAGGCGGATGAAGTCGTGGCGGGCCATCGACGCGGCGATGAACTCGATCGCGCAGCAGGCGAGGCCGAAGTTGAAGACCCAGAGCGAGTAGCGGCGGCCCCAGTTCAGGACCACCTTCATGGGTTCGGGGGCGAGCCGGGCGAGCGCGCCGAGCCGCTTCGGCTCGGGCAGCGACACCGGCACCGAGGCCGGCACGGGCTGCTCCGGTGCGGACGGGGTCACGTCCATGTCAGGACGCCCTTCTTGTATGCGTACAGCAGGCCCACGGCCAGGAAGCCGAGGAAGATGAACATCTCGACGAGCGTCGCGGCACCGTAGCCGGGAGCGGCGAAGACCGTGGCCCAGGGGAAGAGGAAGATCGAGTCGACGGCGAAGATGACGTAGAGGAACGCGTACACGTAGTAGCGGACCTGGGTGTGGGCCCAGCCCTCGCCGACTGGGTCGACGCCGCACTCGTACGTCAGGAGTTTCTCGGGGGTCGGTACGACGGGCCGCAGCAGGCGGCCCGCTCCGAAGGCGACGGCGACGAACAGCACGCCGACGACGGCGAGCAGTCCGACGACCGAGTAGGACTGGAAGTAGTCCGCCGCGACGACGGCCCCGGTCGCCGTGACAACGGTCGGTTCCGGCACGTCAGCCCCTCACTCCCTGACCTCGTTGCGCCCCGTCGTGCGCCGTCGCGCACTCTGTGATGCGCCATGTTCGACGATCTGTACGGACGGGAGTCTAGGGCCTGCTAAAGAGAGCGTAAGCAGCCCGTCACGCCTCGACCATCCCTCGGCCGTCGGTGACGTGTTCACGTCTCACGGTGTGAACACGTTCCTCCTGGGGGTGGGGTTATCCCCAGTGCATCGCGGCGGCCCACCTCATGGCGCGGCGGCGCGCCGCCGGGCAGGCTAGCGGATATGACCGAACGCATCTCGCCCGCCGGTCCGTCGGACGCGCCGTCCGACGGTGACCGGCCGCCCGCCGTACGCCTCGCGCTGGACCCGGGGACGTGGCGGGAGATCTCCCATCTCCTGGTGAACCTGCCGGCCTCGATCATCGGGTTCGTGTACGTGGTGACGATGCTCGCCACGGGCGCGGGGCTCGCCGTGACCGTCGTCGGACTGCCGCTGCTCGCGGCCGGACTGCGGGGTTCGCGGCAACTGGGCAAGATGGAGCGGGCGCGGGCGCGGCGGCTGCTGGGGCTGCGGATCGACGAGCCGAGCCCGTTGCCGGTGCGCCGGACCGGCTTCTTCGGCTGGCTGTGGTCGAGCCTGAAGGACCCGGTGGGCTGGCGGGCGGTGCTGTACGACTTGATACGGCTGCCCTGGGGCATCGCCACCTTCACGGTGACGCTCGTGTCGCTGTTCGTGCTGTGGCCGGTGCTGCCGTTCATCGCGCGCGGGCTGACGAACGTGGACCGGGCGATGGTGCGCGGACTGCTGTCGCCCTCCGACGAGTTGGAGCGGCGCATCGCCGAACTGGAGTCGGACCGCGGGGTGGTGGTGGACACGGCCGCCGCCGATCTGCGCCGTATCGAGCGCGATCTGCACGACGGGGCGCAGGCACGGCTCGTCAACCTGGCGATGGGGCTCGGCCTGGCGAAGGAGAAGCTCCTGGAGGACCCCGACGCCGCGGCGTCGATGGTGGACGAGGCGCACGGCGAGGTGAAGCTCGCCCTTCAGGAGCTGCGTGATCTGGCTCGTGGCATCCATCCGGCGGTCCTCACCGACCGGGGTCTGGACGCCGCGCTGTCCTCGATCGCCTCGCGGTGCACCGTGCCCGTGAAGGTGAGCTCCGAACTGGAGACGCGGCCGGCCGCCGCCATCGAGGGCATCGCGTACTTCACGGTCTCCGAGCTGCTCCAGAACGTCAGCAAGCACAGCGGGGCGAGGTCCGCGTCGGTGGACGTCTGGCGGACGGACGACCGTCTGCTCATCCAGGTCCGGGACGACGGCCGCGGCGGGGCCGGTGTCGACGGCGGTACGGGCATGGCGGGGCTCGCGGACCGGCTGGGCGCGGTGGACGGGCTGTTCGTCGTCGATTCGCCGGTGGGCGGCCCGACGGTCATCACGGCCGAACTGCCGTGGCGGGACCGCCAGAACGAACCCGTCCGGTAGCAGCCGGAACGAGCCCGTCCGGCAGTAGCCGGAACGGGCCCGTCCGGTGACCGTCCGGACGTGCCGAGGGTTCACTCGATGGAGATCACTCGATGGAGATCCTCGGCCGGCGCGGTCGCCGGGGTAGGGAAAACCCCCCGTTCAAGACGCCGATCCGCCGCATGTCCCGTGGGCCCGACGAGCGGCACGCTGGAAGAAGAGGAAGCAGCCGGCTCGCGGAGCAGGTCGAGGCACAGGACGAGACGAGAGAACGGACGGACCGATGGCCACGGAGTACGGACACGGATACGGGCACCGCGGCGGGCCCCGGTTCGACGAGGCGGGCGCCGGCGAAGCGCGGCACCGTCTTCCGGCCCCGCTGCGGGCGCCGTTCGAGGCCCGCACATGGCGCGAGTTCGGCTATGTGCTGCTGGGCCTGCCGCTCGGGATCCTCATGTTCACGTTCGCCGTCACGATGGTCTCGCTCGGCGCGGGCCTGCTGATCACCTTCCTGGGCGTTCCGGTGCTCGCCGCCGCGCTGGCCGGCTGCCGCGGCCTCGGCTCGCTGGAGCGGGCGCGGGCGCGCGGGCTGCTCGGTGTCGAGGTGGCCGAGCCCGAGCCGCTGCGGATGAAGAGGCACGGGGCGATGGCGTGGATGGGTGCCGTGCTCAAGAGCGGCACGTCGTGGCGGCACCTGCTGTACGCGGTGGTGCAGTTCCCGTGGTCGGTGTTCTCGTTCGTCGTCGCGGTGAACTTCTGGGCGTACGGCTGGGCGCTGCTGACGTATCCGCTGTGGTTCTGGGTCTTCCCGATGTACGGCGGTCAGGACGGGCTCCAGTTGTACGGCGACAGCACGCACTCGATCTATCTGGACAACCCGTTCGAGATCACGGTGACCGCGCTGGTGGGCCTGCTCTTCACGATGGCGACACCGTGGATCGTGCGGGCGCTGACGACCGTGGACCGGGCGATGGTGCGCGGACTGCTCGGCCCCTCGCGGCTGGCCACGCGCGTGGTGGAGCTGGAGTCCGACCGCGGGGTCGTGGTCGACACGGCCGCCGCCGATCTGCGCCGTATCGAGCGCGATCTGCACGACGGGGCGCAGGCCCGGCTCGTCGCCCTGGCGATGGACCTGGGGCTCGCCAAGGAGAAGCTGGCCGAGGACCCCGAGGCGGCGGCGCGGATGGTGGACGAGGCGCACGGCGAGGTCAAGACGGCGTTGCAGGAGCTGCGGGATCTCGCGCGCGGGATCCATCCGGCGGTGCTGACCGACCGCGGGCTCGACGCCGCGCTGTCCGCGGTGGCCTCGCGGTGCACGGTGCCGGTGCGGGTGGAAGCGGATCTGGCGGCGCGGCCGGCGCCCGCGATCGAGGGGATCGCCTACTTCACCGTCTCCGAACTGCTGCAGAACATCAGCAAGCACTCGCGTGCCACGCGGGCGACCGTGGATGTGTGGCGGGTGGAGAACCGGCTGATGATCCAGGTCGGCGACGACGGGGTCGGCGGAGCCGATGTCACCGAGGGGTCGGGCCTGGCCGGGCTCGCGGAACGGCTCGACGCGGTGGACGGGATCCTGGTGGTGGACTCGCCGCCGGCCGGTCCCACCCGGATCACGGCGGAGCTGCCCTGGCGGGGCTGAGACTCCCCCGGCACGCGCGCGGGGACCCCGGTGCACGCCACCGG